>JAFLRN010000066.1:12955-14787 GCA_022511385.1 Acetatifactor sp. | reverse complement strand
GTGCTGCCATCGGTATGTTCTACTACGAGGAAATGTCGGTAAAAGAGATTGCCGCGACAATGGGCGTCTCTGAGAGCGCCGTCAAGAGCCGGCTGATGTATGGGCGAAATAAAATCGAAAAGAAGGTCCTGGAACTGGAGAAGCAGGGCACAAAGCTCTACAGCCTGTCTCCGCTTCCGTTCCTGCTGTTGCTTTTCCGCAATCAGATGGCATACGCGTCCGAGGTGCCGGACAGCCGGATCCTTCAAGCCATTCTTGCCTCGCAGCATTCAGGTGCCGCCGCAGCGGCCGGGGCCGCACAGGGCGCAGGTACGTCTGGAGCGGCGGCTGGGGCCGAAGCAGCGGGCGCTGCTGCAGCCGGGGGGACGGCAAGTGCTGGATCAGCGGGTGCCGGTGCAGCTGGCGCAGGCACTGCGGCTGGCGGCCTTGGCGCGCTGAAGATCGGACTCATCGCTTTTGCCGCCGTGGCTGTCGTCAGCATTGGTGCTTTTGCTGCGGCCCGGATCGCATCCAACTCCGCCGAGCCGCAGGAAGTGGCGGACATCGACCAGGAGGAGCCGGAGGTATCGGAGGAAGATTCCCAATTTGCGGAGGAAACAGAGGGTTCAGAGGGGGAGGACTCCCAGCAAGATGAGGAAGTGGAGGAAAAGGTATCCTTCCCCTATTCCTATATATTCTCGGATATGCCGATAGCCGCATATGAAATAACAGGATTAGGGGTTGGCCGTTTTGAAAGTGTCAATGAAGAAATGATTTATATTAAAGAAGATGATACACTTTATTTTGAAGGTGAAGATGAAGGGGGTTATAACTTCGGCAACTATCCATTCATCAGAGTAACACCGGGAGAAAATACGTTTGTTTTATTTTGTATGCAGGGAGATGAAGGGAGGGATATGTATCAGTCAGAAACTACTATCCATTCTCCGTCCGGAAGCAGCAAATGGGAAGCGATTAGATATAGAAGTGAGTCGTATGGTTATAGGTTTAGAGACTTGACGGACATTGTGAGGGATAAAAAGCCTTCCAGCGAAGAAGAATATGACGGAAGCGTTTATAGCTATTTTTTCCCATTTATGAAAATGCTTGCATTTGATGAAATATATCATCCTGATTCACCGCAGGACGATACCATATATGTCATTGAAGTTAATGTGTATCCCGATGATGTTGTGTCTGCGTGGTCAGCAAGCTATGATGGAATTGATGATTATCTTGCAGAATTGATAAATGTCTTCGAAGAACTTGGAGCTACCGATGTGAAGGAAATATCCGTTGAAGAGGCGCTTGAAAGATACAACATAATGGTTTCTGAAGGCGATGCGGATTAGCGCAGACAGGAACACTGTGGAGATTTAATAAGGGAGGAGCGTTGCCTGGCAGGCGGCACCTTCCTTATTAATTTATATGAAAATAAGGAATGAAGAAAAGATTTATTTCAAAAAACCTGTAAATTATTTTAAATTTTTCAAAAATCCGCAACCACTCAACTTCCTCAGTCGTTTCATAGGTGTAAACAAACAAAACCACTTTTGAACAGGAGGTAAGTATGAGAGATAAGAAAATGTTTGTATCAGCAATATTGATGACCGCGGTAATGTTATTTGCAGGTGGTTGCGGTAAGCAAGCCGAGCCAGTAGGTGCAGAGCTGGCGGAGACAGTGAGAGAGGTTGACACAGAGGAAAGATTAGCGTCAAACCCCTCTCCCGCTGCCCTGCCAGAGGAAAGTATGGAGAGTCCAGAAGCCCCTGGTAATTCTGAAAATGAAGCTATCGTGGAAGACGAAGCCATTGCCAGAGATGAAGTTATCGTAGAAGACGAAGCTGTGGCTG
>JAFLRN010000066.1:0-12855 GCA_022511385.1 Acetatifactor sp. | reverse complement strand
CTGTGGCTGAAGATGAAGTTGTTACTGAAGATAAAGTTATCGTAGAAGACGAAGCTGTTGTAGATGATGACGCTGTTGTGAAAGATAGAGTCGTTGTAGAGGATAAAGTCGATGTAGAAGAGGCTGCATCGGCTAATATCGAATCTGCCAAGATCGAATCCACCAAGACTGCGCCTACGGAAACCGCCCCCGCACAGACTGGGTCCGCACCTTTGGAACAGCAGCATGAGCATAATTGGGCAGCCCACACCAATCAGCGCTGGGTGTCTAAGATTGTGACAGTAGTAGATGAGCCGGAACGATATGAGGAATATACTATATTCAAAATATACTGGTATAATACAGGCACATGGGAGGAGACGCGGGATCCCGATCGTTTCCGTGAATGGGCGTACAGCGAATACGGAAGTCTCTATCCGTTCTATCACATAGAAAGAATGGAAGACAACCCTTTGTTTTTAGGCTATAACGAATTGGGGCAGCCCTCTTTTATAGGCGATCATGTCCTTTGGGGGGGTTATGACTTTATTCCGGCAGTCACCCACGAGGAAGATCAAGGATATTACGAAACTTACGTGGACTATTACTACTGCGACTGCGGCGCCACCAAGTAACTGATGGCGCCCATCAGTCAGGGCGTTATCAACTGACCTCGGAGTATTTTCGGATCACTCGGGAGGGCCCGCTCTCTATTGTTTTGTAAACTGCCAGGATTCTATCTCATAGCCTTCTCCGTAAAAGATCAGGCACAGATCATGTACGCCGGTGACGGTCTGTGTCAGTTCGGCGGTATATTCTGAGAATTCAGCGGTTGTTTCTTCAACGGGCAGATACCCCAGTATTTCGCCGTTGGTGCCGTCTACGCGAAGCTGGATCACGCCGGTTCCTCCCTTAGGGCTTCGGATCATTGCATGCC
Organism: Acetatifactor sp.; assembly: GCA_022511385.1. Lineage (GTDB taxonomy): Bacteria > Bacillota > Clostridia > Lachnospirales > Lachnospiraceae > Acetatifactor. The sequence continues at coordinate 11,939 of JAFLRN010000066.1, read as the reverse complement.
ACTGCACAGGTGATTCCTCGCTGAAATCAACACCCTTCACAACAACATAGTCCCCTGTATCAATTGCCCCGAGAGCCATATTTCCCACGCCATATTTCTCGCTGTCAGCGTCGCGGGCAACACATTCGATACCAGCCATGGAAGCCATATTGACAGCCCGGTTGACTTCATAAGGATTTACATAGGACAGCTGTTCTCTGCCGCTCTGTGTCTGACGGATCTTACCGATGGTTCCGTCCTCCCCCATGGTAAAGGAATCCACATGGGTACAACGGTAGCCGTGCTCTATGCCCATAGTCTTTTCCAGCAGTCTGGTGTGGTAGGTGATGTACCAGTTCCCCTGGAAGGAGAATACGCAGTGATGATTGTTGCCATACAGGCCAAAATATTTTCCCGGATTCTCCAGAATTGTTTCCTTTACCGTAAAGGGTCCCATGGGGCTGTCGCTCTCCATGCTGACGATCTCGGCGCTGTGGAAGCCGTATGTTGCGGTACCCTCCTCGTCCACCTGCCAGTTGGAGCAATAGGTATAATAGTACTTATCCCCTGCCTTATGGATACCGGAATCCTCAAACAGGTAAGGAACGTCAATTCTCACAGGCTCACCCACGATACTGATCATGTCGTCGCCCAGCTGGACGACCCTGGCCGTTCCCGGGTCGGACACCCTTCCCTCGGGCACGCCGCCGCCAAAATACAGATAAGCCTTTCCGTCGTCATCCACCAACACAGCAGGGTCAAACAGCCACAACACATCTCTGCAGTTGGGTGTCTCTCTGGTAATAAGGCCATGGCCCAGAGGATCCGTGAAGGGACCGGTGGGGCTGTCCGCTGTCAGCACGCCGATTCCTCCGCCGGCGTCTGCAAAATAGAGGAAGAACCTGGGCTTTCCGTCAATTTCCTTCCATGCGGCAGCAGGGGCCCAAGAATTGCGCGCCCAGGTGGCAGCGCCCGTGGAAGAGGCGGCATTAATGGAGCCGTGATCCGTGAAATTGATCATGTCCGTAGTGGAGATTACATTAATATTATGAATTTTTCCGTAAGTGTTCTCCACAATATTCCCATCAGCGTCGTACTCAAAGGCATCCGCAGTCATGTAAAAATACACCCTGTCCCCATACACCATGGCGTAGGGGTCTGCACCAAAACGCTGTGTCATCAGGGGATTTGTCTGATTCAACGCCTTGTATCCTTTCGTAAGCTGCAGTCCCTCAAATAAGGCTTCATACCCATTGTTCTGCTGTTCTTTTTGTCCCATATTTTCCGATTCCTCCATTTCCTGATTGAATTCCGGCGTGTTCGGCTGCTGCGTTTCCTGAAAGGATTCCTGTATTTTTGATTGCTCCGACCTATTTCCATCTGCACTGTTGCCGCCGCATGCACACGGGCACAGCAAACAGACTACATTCAGAAAACACAGCAGCTCCCATCTTTTTTTCTGCATAAACCAGACACTCCTTTCCTGATTCTGAAATATCTATGCACTTTTATTATACAGCGCAGTTTACAGACACATTGGAGACTCCGCAGAATCTTCTTAAGTGATACTATTATAACATAAGCTGAACTAAATGGCACTCCATTTTGTGTCTGCTTATCATCAAATATTGCGGCCTTTTCCATTGAAACCGGAAAGCGTCTATGGTATCATGACCTTATTCAAGGCAGGTAACGGCCGAATGGCCATCCATACCATGATGCGGAGCAATCATGGTATCATGACCTTATTCAAGGCAAGTGATGGCCGAATGGCCATCCTACCATGATGCGAAGCGATCATGGTATCATACACTCAATAAGGGGGGCTGTCTTTCTGCACCAGACAGCAGGAAAAGAGGAACTATGCTTAATCAGTTTTCAAGAACAGAACTGCTTCTGGGAAAGGAAGCTATGGAGATTCTCGCCCGGTCGCGAGTTGCGGTCTTTGGTATAGGCGGTGTGGGCGGCTACACAGTGGAGGCCCTGGCCCGCTGCGGTGTGGGAACCATAGATTTGATAGACGATGACAAGGTCTGCCTGACAAACATAAACCGGCAGCTCATTGCCACAAGAAAGACCATAGGCCAATACAAGGTGGATGTGATGAAGGAGCGGATCCTGGACATCAATCCCCATGCAGTGGTCAATGTTCATAAGTGCTTTTTCCTGCCGGAGACAAAGGACGAGTTTGACTTTGCCAGCTATTCCTATGTGGTGGATGCGGTGGACACTGTCACTGCCAAGATTGAGCTTGTCATGTCCTCCCAGGCAGCAGGCGTACCCATTATCAGCAGCATGGGAGCAGGCAACAAGCTGGACCCCACCCAGTTCCAGGTGGCGGATATTTACAAGACTTCCGTGTGCCCGCTGGCAAAGGTCATGCGCCGGGAATTAAAAAAGCGCGGCGTGAAAAAATGTAAGGTCGTGTATTCCCAGGAGAAACCCCTGCGGCCCATTGAGGACATGGCCATCAGCTGCCGGACCAACTGCATCTGTCCTCCCGGGGCGCAGCATAAGTGCACCGAGCGCCGGGATATCCCCGGTTCCATTGCCTTCGTGCCGCCGGTGGTGGGACTTATTATAGCGGGTGAGGTGATAAAGGACCTGACGAAGGAGGCTATGGCAGCCTCGCGTGAAACTATGGAGAAGGACAGGGAGCAGACTGACAATGTTTAGCAGAACGATTGAAGAATTAGAGCAGGATGCCAGGAAGAAGCTTGTGATCGATATGCGAAGTGCAGCCGAATACGAGAAGGAAACCTATCCTGGGGCAGTAAATATAGACAAGGATAATTTTGAGGAGCATATAGTCAAACTTCCCAAGGACAAGCCCATTTATCTGCTCTGTTATACCGGCCAGAAGAGTGACGAGATCGCGGAGACGCTGTCTGAGCAGGGCTACGAGATCTACAGCATTGAAGGTGGCTACCGGTCCTGGCTTCGTGTTAAGCTTGCCCGGCTGATGGAACAGCCGGAGGAAGCGGAGAACCGTGCCAGGGATATTGAACGGAGCATCATCAAGAAATTTCGGAAGGAAATCTGGCGGAAGTTTACTAGGGCTATTAATGAATATGAACTGATTAAGGATGGGGATAAGATTGCGGTCTGCATCTCCGGCGGTAAGGATTCCATGCTGATGGCGAAGCTGTTTCAGGAGCTTCTTAGGCATGGCAAGAAGAATTTCGAGCTGGTGTTTCTGGTGATGAATCCCGGCTATAATGAGATTAATTATGAGACCATTGTAAATAACGCAAAGCTGCTGGAGGTTCCCATCACAGTGTTCAAGACGGAGATTTTTGACATTGTGGCGGGACAAAAGTTTGGTGAGCTGCAAAGTGACCTGACTGGCTCCCAAGGTGAAGCTGCTGGATCTCATAGTGGCGCCATAGGTTCACAAGGCGATCCTGTGGGTTCACGAGGTGATTCTGTGGGTTCACGAGGTGAACCTGTTGGTTCACCTTGTTATCTGTGCGCCCGGATGCGCCGGGGCTACCTTTACAGCAAGGCCAAGGAACTGGGCTGCAACAAAATTGCCCTTGGCCACCACTATGACGATGTGATCGAGACCATCCTTATGGGAATGCTGTACGGCGGGCAGATGCAGACCATGATGCCCAAACTTCACAGCACCAACTTTGAGGGTATGGAGCTGATAAGGCCGTTGTATCTGGTGCGTGAGACTGATATCATCCACTGGGCAAATTATAACAAGCTTCACTTTATCCAGTGCGCATGCCGGTTCACGGAGAGTTGCGCCTCCTGCGGCGGCACGGAGAAGGGATCAAAGCGGGCGGAGATAAAAGAGCTGATCCGGCAGCTGGCCGCCAAGGACCCAGTGATTGAGAACAATATTTTCAGAAGTGTGGAGAATGTCAACCTGAGTACAGTTATTGCATATAAGAAGGATGGTGTGAAGCATCATTTTTTAGATACTTATGACAAAGATTCAGAAGACATGCAAGAATAACGCATGATGTGAGCATATGTATTGCATCATGCTGGATATTCCGGGGAGAAGCGGACAAGGGCAAAAATAAGGGACCCCCCTAAGACTTGTCTCTTTTCTACGATCTTATTTTGTGAAATGTCCTTTTATATATTTCATGCACTGGTTTGCATCCCCCTGCTTGAACCCTCTCTTATCCAACATGACTGTCATCATTCCTTTTACCATTAAAACGATCAGGTTTTTGGTCTCAATGATGTCTTCCACATCGGAGAATTGGACGCGCGTCTCGGCTTTGGGAGTGATCATACAAATATCTTCGCCGATTTCTACTCGAAGGACGGGAGCGCTGTCCGGGAAGATTACTTTCATCCTTTCCTGTTCCAATTTAACGGCGACTTTAACCTTATTGTAAAAGAAAAGTATCAGCAACAAAGGTAAAAGCTCTATGGCTAAAAATCCCCATTTTTTTTCATACAGGCACACGAATAATATGAGAAGAAATAAAATGCCGGAAAGCACGTATCCTTTTCTTAAATTGTATTTATTATGCCAGCATGCTGTAATGCCCTCCGAGATCACATCAAAGGTATATTCATATTCATTGATAAATGGTTCCATGATTTAAATCCTCCTCCTGTGCTATATTATACCAGTTGGGACTTTCTGGGTAAACTGTTAAACAAAACAAATTGACCGCAAAGATGGCCAGTTCGTGACTACCGCCTGGTATCGTTGTGAGGATAGTATCCATTGACATTCCTGCTCCCTGTGCTGTTGGGCACACTCCCCTCTGCCTCCGCGCTTACCAGCTCACCAAAAGATAGGACAGGGAGGTCAACGGCCCCATTCTTCCCAGCTGATGGTAAAGCGCTCATTATTTTCGTTCGATGCGACGAACCCGTCAACCTCTGTCCCTCTGGTTCCATGTTTATACGCACAGGCGGTCTTGCGGATGGACCCGCCGTAGAAGACTTCCAGGATACAGCGGCGGTTTTCCCGGACATAGCTTACTACAATGACGTTGTAAAACACTTCCATGCTGACACTGTCCGCGCCCTGCCCCTCGATGCTGATCAGTTCCCGGTAAGGGGCGGCGGTCTCCTCATCAATGGTAATGACGTGGCTCATCTCACTGGATGGAATCATTGCGTCATCGCTGGGCATTACGGGAACCAGCAGTCCGCCTATTGCAGGATTGCTCAGCAACCGCTGTGCCAGTATAAAGTCGTCAGCGGTGATGATGGCGTAAGGAACGGCCTCCAGGGCCTCTGCTGCGGAGACCACGCGCTTTTTTATGGTAGATACCTGGAAAGGACCGAACTGCAGATAGGTGAGCGCTGCAGCGCCTGCTGCCAGCAAAACCGCCAGTATAATGATGATCCGCCGGCACCGCCCCAGATTCTGCCTCAGCCGCCCGCCCAGCTCCCGCACCACTGTGCGGACGGAGCGCTCCGCCTCAGGGGACAGTTGTTCCTCTGCTGCCAGGCGTTCCCCGCGGATCAGTTCCAGCACCGAGAGTTCCAGCACGTCTGCCAGGGGTTCCAGCAGGGACACGTCCGGGAACCCGGCGGCCCGCTCCCATTTGGACACGGCCCGGTCCGATACATGCAGCCGTTCCCCCAGTTCTTTTTGGGTCAGACCCAACTCCTGCCGCCGCTGGGTGATGAGCATGCCGGTCTTCTTGTTGTCCACACGACCACCTCCTTGCCCACATTGTACCTTTTGCCGAGGGAAAAAGCAACAAACGCTCCGTTGAGTTGCTTATATAGAACATTTTGGTGACTTTGTCGTTTAACTTGATATGAGGATACTCCAGGGTAACTGGCGGAACAGATTCCGTAAAGTGGAGAGCTTTACGGCTGTGGCATATACCGTGATGGCAGCTTCTGGAGCGGCAATGCCCCCGGACGAGGAGATTGACTTCACGCTGGACCGTCCTTTTCTCTTTGCGATTACCGGAGCAGGAAATCTGCCATTATTCGGGGGATTGTGAATCAGCCAGTTAGGTGATTTGAAGATTTTCCGCCACAGATATAACATAGTATGGAAAGTAATTGCTGAAGGATTGTGGGGACCAGCCCTTTATAGGGGGTTGGTCCCCGTTTTCCTGAGGTATCTGCTGTGACGGACATTAACTACTATCTATTTTTGCGCAGATACGTTATACTAAAAGCAATACCATATAGGAAGGTGAAATAGAATGAGCTTACTGATTAAGGATACCACCAAGGAAGAGCGGCTTCAGATCGTTCGCCGGTCCATGGACTGCGGCGGGGGCTGTGAGAACTGTTCCTCCTGCTGGCTGGGCGGGGGGAGCCCTTTTGACATGTATCAGGATTACATAGACGGAAAAAAGGAGATTGCGGAGATCAACGCGGAGTACAATGCCCGCTATGTGCGTGGATAAAAGCAGAGGGATTGTTGGCTGCTTCCTATGACATGCCGACAGATTGGCGTGATCTATCCAAACGAAAAGGACTATTGATTGAAAAGAATTCATAGACAAAAGAAAGTAATCTGTATTACAATAGGGAAAAGCATTATTCATAAATTTCGGAGGTGGCATGAGCATGGCTGACAGAGTTTTTTCAGTGGAGAAATACGCTGCAAAAGCGAGAGAGGCTGTGGCAGAGGGTATTGTACTGCTGCGGAACGAGGACGGAGCGCTGCCCCTTGCCAAGGGGAGCAGGATCGCACTGTTTGGGCGGAGCCAGTTCAACTATTATAAGAGCGGTACAGGCTCCGGCGGTATGGTGAACACCAGGTATGTGACGGGGATTGCCGAGGCTCTGGAGCAGTCGGAAGATTATGAGTTGAACAGCTATGTGAAGGGCTGCTACCAGGAATGGTTGAAAGAACATCCTCTGAATATAGGCCTGGGCTGGGCACAGGTGCCATGGTTTCAGGAGGAGATGCCTCTGTCCAGGGAGCTGGTGGACAAGGCTGCGGAAGAATCTGACACTGCTGTCATTGTTATCGGAAGGACTGCCGGGGAGGACAAGGATAACCTGGTGGAGCCGGGGAGCTATCTGCTGACGGATGTGGAAGAGCAGATGCTGGAGACGGTGTGCAGCGTATTCCGACGCACGGTGGTGCTTTTGAATGTGGGAAATATTATAGATATGAAGTGGGTGGAAAAATACAGTCCGTCCGCCGTGCTGTACGTGTGGCAGGGGGGACAGGAGGGCGGAAACGGCGCTCTGGATGTGATAAGCGGCAGAGTATCCCCATCCGGCAGATTGACGGACACCATCGCCCATGATATCCAGGACTATCCGGCTGCGGAGTTTTACGGTGATCTGAAACGGAATTTTTATGCCGAAGATATTTACGTTGGCTATCGGTACTTTTCCACCTTTGCGCCGGAGAAGGTAATGTATCCCTTTGGTTATGGTCTCTCTTATACAACCTTTTCCCTGGATACAGAAATGTCGGGTCTGCCCCCCATTTTCTTTTTGGGGATGATGCTGGAAAAGCACACTGTGAAGATTCGTGTTCGGGTGAAAAATACCGGCGAATGCAGCGGTAAGGAAGTGGTGCAGGTGTATTGCCGCGCCCCCCAGGGCCTGTTGGGCAAACCGGCCAGAAGCCTCTGCGGTTTTGCCAAGTCTGACTGCCTCGCTCCCGGGGAGATGCAGGAGCTGACGGTCAATGTTCCCTGGAACCTGCTGGCCTCCTACGATGATTCCGGCATCACCGGGCATAAGTCCTGTTATGTGCTGGAGGCCGGAGACTATGAGATATATGTCGGTGAAAACGTGCGGGATGCGTGCCCTGCAGGGAAGCTGACGATTCCACAGCTGGTGGTACTTAAGCAGCTGGAGGAGGCGCTTGCCCCCACGGTGGAGTTTTCCCATATGCGTCCCGGTGAACAGAAGGCAGACGGCACTTATACTCTTGCCTGGGAAAAGACATCCCTGCGCACCGTGGATCCCGCAAAAAGGCGTCTGGAGCGTCTGCCCAAGGAATATCCCTATACGGGAGATTTGGGTTACCGGCTTCAGGATGTAGCGGCAGGAATGGCAACCATGGAGCAGTTCCTTGGGCAGCTTACGGATCAGGAGCTTTGCTGTGCAGTGCGCGGCGAGGGAATGTGTTCCCCCAAGGTGACTCCGGGAGTGGCGGGGGCCTTTGGCGGCCTGACGGAGAGCCTGATGGAATACGGTCTCCCGGCGGCCTGCTGTGCGGACGGGCCCAGCGGTATCCGCATGGACTGCGGAACAATAGCTTTTGCCATGCCCATTGGCACCTGCCTTGCCTGCACCTTCAACGAGGAACTGGTGGAGGAGCTGTACCAATGGGAGGGCATGGAGCTTCGGAAGAACCAGATAGACACCCTGCTGGGACCCGGTATGAACATACACCGATATCCTTTAAACGGCAGGAACTTCGAGTACTTTTCCGAGGATCCTCTGGTGTCGGGAAAGCTGGCGGCAGCCCAGCTGCGGGGCATGCATAAGTATGGCGTCACCGGTACGATCAAACATTTTGCCTGCAACAATCAGGAGCAGAACCGCTACGGAGCTGAGGCGGTGGTATCCGAGAGGGCGCTGCGGGAGATTTACCTGAGGGGCTTTGAGATTGCCGTGAAGGAGGGAGAGGCTCGTTCCATCATGTCCACCTACGGACCTATGAATGGCTTCTGGACCGCCAGCAGCTATGACCTCTTGACCACCATTCTTCGCGGTGAGTGGGGATATACTGGCATTGTGATGAGCGACTGGTGGGCAATGGGCAATGAGGAGGGCGGCGCGCCCGCCATTCAAAATACCAGCGTCATGGTCCGCAGCCAGAACGATCTTTATATGGTGTGTGAGGATTCCCTGACAAACGCCAACGGGGACGATTCCGAAAAGGGTCTGCAGGACGGTATCGTGACCAGGGGAGAATTTCAGAGAAGCGTGGAAAATATCTGCCGCTTCCTGCTGGCGTCGCCGGCATGGCTGAGAAAGCAGGGCATGGAGTCTGAACTAGATAGAGAACTTGCGCAGTGCGCGGCGGAGGAGGCGGATATCATTGACGGACCTGTTATCCCGGTGTCTGTGGATGGTCGCGGGGATGTGGATCCGTCGCTGATCGACACCTCCATGGGAAAGAACAATTTCTTCGAAGTGACGCTGAAAGAAAAAGGTCATTATCAGGTGGAGATCACCTGCCGGATCACGCCGGATACCGTGGGTGCGGCCCAGATGCCAATGTCTGTTTTTGCAGATAATCGATTGGTAAAGACCATAGCCCTGACAGGAACGGACAGGGAATGGGAGAAGAGGATCATGGAAATCCCATGGCCGATTGAGAAGGACGTTTTTCCGATAAAGATCTTTTTCTGCCAGAGCGGTATTGAGATTAAGGAATTTAGCATTGTTAAAAAGGACGAGGAGGTATAGACATGGAAAGATGGGCGAGAGCAAAGTATCAGCCGGTACTTCCCCTGGGAAAAGACGGCAGCAGGATTACAGCGAGCAGGGAGCACATTCAGCTCTCCAAAGAGGCTGCTAAGGAAGGCATGGTTCTTCTGAAGAATCAGGGACAAGTGCTGCCTCTGAAAAAAGGAAGTAAAGTGGCGCTGTTCGGGAAAGGGACGATTGACTATGTGAAGGGCGGCGGAGGAAGCGGGGATGTGACTGTGTCCTATACCCGCAGCCTTTACGACGGTTTCCAGGAGTTGAAGGATGAGGTCAGTGTCTTTGAGGAGCTTGCAGAGTTTTATAAGGAAAATGTAAAACAGCAGAGGGCAGACGGCAGAATTCCAGGCATGACCGTGGAGCCGGAGGTTCCTGAGGAGCTGGTAAAGAAGGCCAGGGCATTTACTGACACGGCTGTCATAAGTATATGCAGGTTTTCCGGGGAGGGCTGGGACAGGAGCAACCAGATTAACAAGGACATGGAGAATGTCCCTGCCACGGAAAAGGGTGCGGTTGACATAGCGTCTCAACTTTTTGAGGACGGCGACTTTTATCTAAGTCACGCCGAGAAGGCCTTGGTGGAGAAAGTGAAGACTGTCTTTGACAAGGTCGTTGTGGTGATGAACGTGGGCGGCATGGTGGATACCGATTGGTTCAAGGATGATGATCGCATCCAATCTGTTCTCATGGCATGGCAGGGCGGCATCGAGGGCGGCCTGGCGGCTGCGGAGCTTCTGATGGGCCACGGAAATCCCTGTGGCAAACTGGTGGATACCTTTGCTAAGAAGCTGGAGGATTATCCCTCCAAAGCCTCCTTCCATGAATCGGAGGAGTATGTGGACTACACGGAAGACATTTATGTTGGCTACCGCTATTTTGAGACCATCCCTGGAGCGGCGGAAAAGGTAAACTATCCTTTCGGTTTCGGTTTGTCCTACACAAGCTTTTCCCTTTCCATGCCTCTGGTGGAGCAGCGGGGAGACGCCCTGCGGGTCAGCATAGATGTGTGCAATACCGGCGACAGGGCCGGGAAAGAGGTGGTGCAGGTATACTACAGCGCACCTCAAGGAAAGCTTGGCAAGCCCGCCAGAGAGCTGGCAGCCTTCCAAAAGACAAGGCTTCTTCAGCCTGGGGAGACCCAGACTGTGTTCATGCATTTTCATGTCACGGACATGGCATCCTATGACGATCTGGGCAAGGTGGCAAAATCGGCGTATGTGCTGGAAAAGGGTGAATATCATTTCTATGTGGGCACCTCCGTCCGGGACACGGTAGAGGATAACTTCGCACTGTTAATAGAGGAAGACCGGGTGGTGGAACAGCTTACTCAAAAAATGGCTCCCACCCAGTTAAAGAACAGGATGCTTTCCGACGGAAGCTTCGAGGAGCTTCCACAGGGGGAGCCGTATGATACGGACGAAAATGTGCTGGGACGCCGGGATCCGGAGGAATTCGACGGACAGCTTCCTGACATTAGATTCCAGAAGGGACCTCAGTTTACGAAGCCTCAGAAGGAGGTTCATAAGCTTTGCGAGGTGGCAGAGGGTAAGCTGTCCGTGAAGGAATTCCTTGCCCAGCTATCTGACCAGCAGGTGGCAGAACTGTTGGGAGGCCATCCAAATACCGGCGTGGCCAATACTTTGGGCTACGGTGATCTGCCGGAGTATGGGGTTCCCAGTATTATGACGGCCGACGGCCCTGCGGGCCTGAGGATTCGTCCGGAATGCGGTGTCTGCACCACAGCGTGGCCATGTGCTACCCTGTTGGCCTGCACCTGGAATCCGGAGCTGACGGAGGCTGTGGGCCAGGCCGGAGGCGCGGAAGTAAAGGAGAACAATATCTGTGTGTGGCTGACTCCCGCGGTAAATATTCACAGGAGCCCCCTGTGCGGCAGAAACTTTGAGTATTATTCCGAAGATCCCTATCTGACAGGCAAGATGGCGGCAGCCATGGTGACAGGCATCCAGAGCAATCATGTGGCGGCCACGGCGAAGCATTTCGCCCTGAACAACAAGGAGACCAACCGCAGAAACAGCGATTCCAGAGCCTCCGAGCGCGCGATCCGGGAAATCTACCTGAAGGCCTTCGAGATCATTGTGAAGGAGGCAAAGCCCTGGAGCATTATGTCTTCCTATAATATTATCAACGGCCACAGGGCTTCCGAAAACAGGGAGCTTCTGGAGGACATTCTTCGGGGAGAATGGGGCTTTGACGGCATGGTGACCACGGACTGGTGGACCTTTGGAGAGCATTATAAGGAAACAAAGGCGGGCAACGACATGAAGATGGGATGCGGTTTCCCGGACCGGCTGCTGGCCGCCATGGAGAAGGGCGCACTCACCCGTGAGGAGATGGAGATCTCTGCCGAAAGGGTGCTGGGGCTGATCCTGCGGATGGACTAAACTACCAACATTTCTGCATCCGGAGATGTGAATATACTAATGGGACAGCATGGAGACGGTGAGTATAGGAATATCCGAGGTAATGACAAAGAAATTATGGGGGTTCATTATTATAGCAAATTCATTTATTTAAGAAAAACTTAGTAAGGGTCGGCAGGATGCACGGACAACTTTTGACAGCAGGATTCCGGTTGGGCGTTTTCT
>JAFLRN010000065.1 GCA_022511385.1 Acetatifactor sp. | reverse complement strand
ATAAATCTTCCAAAGGTAGAAGAGACAAGAGACGCGCAAACTGGAAGATGAGCGCACCCACACTGGTAAAGTGCAGCAAGTGCGGCGCCCTCATGGCTCCCCACAGAGTTTGCAAGGCCTGCGGTTCTTACAACAAGAAGCAGGTTGTCAGTGTTGACTAATGTTTGAATGATCAGAAATTGCGGATGGCTCCTTCAGTTTATATTGAAGGAGTTTTTCTTGTCTGAATAGCTTTGTTTGCTATAGTATTCTGGAAAACTATCTTAATACACGAACCTGGCCTTTGAACCAAAACATAAGCTAATAAAAACTAACTTATCTTTTGATTCAAAACATCTTGATTTTTACAGAGGTGTCTAGTATAGTAATATAGAGTGTGGAATGGCGGTAAAAGGAACCGCTGAAACATTGCCGTGGAAGGAAAACAGAATGTCGGAAATGGTAAATGTGGCTGTGGATGCCATGGGCGGCGACAATGCGCCGGGAGAGGTTGTAAAGGGGGCCGTCGAAGCTGTCAGTGAGGATAAGCGGGTCAAGGTATTCCTGGTTGGTCAGGAGCCGGTGGTCCGTGAAGAACTGAAGAAGTATAACTATGATGCGGAACGGCTGGAGATCATTCATGCAACCGAGGTGATCGACACGGGGGAGCCCCCTGTGATGGCAATCCGTACAAAGAAAGATTCTTCTATTGTGAGATGCATGCAGATGGTAAAGGAAGGCCAGTGTGATGCCATGGTGTCTGCCGGAAGTACCGGGGCAGTGCTGGTTGGCGGTCAGGTCATTGTGGGACGCATCAAGGGCGTGGAGAGACCTCCACTGGCGCCGATCATTCCCAACGCGAATGGCGTGAGTCTCCTGCTAGACTGCGGAGCCAACGTGGATGCAAGACCCTCACAGCTTCTGCAGTTTGCCAAGATGGGCAGCATCTACATGGAGAGCGTCATCGGGATAAAGAACCCGAAGGTTGGCCTGGTGAACATCGGTGTGGAAGAGGAAAAGGGCAATGCCCTGACGAAGGAAACTTATCCTCTCCTGCAAAACTGCCCTGAGATCAATTTCGTGGGTAATGTGGAGGCTAGGGACATTCCGCTTGGTGTCGCAGATGTACTTGTATGTGAGGCCTTTGCGGGAAATATTGTTCTGAAGATGCTGGAGGGCGTAAGCGAAGTATTGATCTCGAAGATCAAGGCTGGTATGATGGGATCTGTCCGCAGCAAGATCGGAGCGCTTCTTGTGAAGCCAGCTCTGAAGCGCACGTTAAAGGGCTTTAACACCGACGAATACGGCGGTGCACCGCTGCTTGGCTTAAACGGTCTTGTGGTAAAGACACATGGCAGCAGCAAGGCCATTGAGATCAAACATTCTATCCTGCAATGCATTGCATTCAAGGAGCAGAATATAAGTGAGAAAATCAAGGAACAGATTGTTCTGTGTGATTAAACAAGAAAGTCAAACAAGAAGGAAGGAATCATTATGGAATTTGAAAAGCTGAAGAAGGTAATTGCCGAGGTACTGAACGTGGATCCCGAGGAGATCACCATGGAGACCACCTTTATGGATGATCTGGGAGCAGACTCCCTGGACGTGTTCCAGATCATTATGGGAATCGAGGAGGAGTTTGATATCGAGATCCCTGCCGACAAGGCTGAGAAGATATCTACCGTGGAAGAAGCGGTGGAGCTTATTAAGGGCGCATTGAGCTGAACGCAGGCTATTGTTTGCTGTTGCTGAGAGCAGTCCGCTGTGGGTATGTCCGCAGAGCGTACTGCTCCTTTGCTTTGAAAGGAGCGCCGTCAGGCGGCAGAGTGTGAGTAAAATGCGGGAAGGTTATACTTTAAGGACACTGGAGGAGCGCATCGGATACGAGTTTCGGGATGAAACTCTGCTAAAGCAGGCGTTGACCCACAGCTCCTTTACCAACGAGCAAAAGATCAACAAAGCAAAAAATTATGAGCGCCTGGAGTTTTTGGGCGATGCGGTGCTGGAGCTGGTATCCAGCGAATTTCTCTTTCGGGAGCATCCTGAGGTGCCGGAGGGGGAGCTTACAAAGCAGCGGGCCTCCATGGTGTGCGAACCGTCGCTGGCTTTCTGTGCAAGGGATTTGGAGCTGGGAGAATTTATGCGGCTTGGGAAGGGCGAGGAGAGCACCGGTGGCAGAAACCGTGACAGCATTACGTCCGACGCCATGGAAGCGGTAATAGGCGCCATATACCTGGACGGCGGCATGGCGGCTGCAAAGGCATTTATCGACAGATTTATTCTGTCGGATCTGGAGGACAAGCAGCTGTTTTATGACAGCAAGAGCAATCTCCAGGAGCTTGTTCAAGGTAAGTTCAAACAGGAGTTAAGCTACGAGCTTTTGGAGGAGAGCGGTCCGGAGCATGATAAGACATTCCGGGTGTCCGTTCACATGGGGGAAGAGGTTCTGGGTGAGGGGCAAGGGAGAACAAAGAAAGCGGCGGAGCAGCAGGCAGCGTACAAGGCTCTGCTTCGACTGAGGGAAAGAGGACATGTATTTAAAAAACATTGAGGTACAGGGATTTAAATCCTTTGCAAACAAGATCAACTTCCAGTTTCACAACGGCATTACGGGAATTGTGGGACCCAACGGCAGCGGCAAGAGCAACGTGGCCGACGCGGTCCGCTGGGTGCTTGGCGAGCAGCGGGTCAAGCAGCTGCGCGGTGCCAGCATGCAGGATGTCATTTTCTCGGGAACAGAAAACAGGAAACCGTTGAGCTACGCCGTGGTGGCCATCACGCTGGACAATTCCGATCACCAGCTGGCCATTGATTTCGACGAAGTGACAGTGGCAAGACGTCTTTACCGTTCCGGCGAAAGTGAATATCTGATCAATGGCGCACCCTGCCGGCTAAAGGATGTGAATGAGCTATTCTATGACACCGGTATCGGCAAGGAGGGCTATTCCATCATTGGACAGGGTCAGATCGACAGGATCTTGAGCGGTAAGCCTGAGGAGCGCAGAGAGCTTTTTGACGAGGCCGCAGGCATCGTAAAGTTCAAGCGCCGCAAGGCTGCTGCCCAGGCAAAGCTGGAGAACGAAAAGCAGAACCTGGTGCGTGTAAAGGATATTTTGGCTGAACTTGAGAAGCAGGTGGGACCGCTGGAGCGCCAGGCTGAGGTGGCAAGGGTATACCTGCGAAAAAAGGAAGAACTGAAGACGCTGGACGTCAACGTGTTCCTTCTGGAGAACAGCCGCCTGAGGAATCAGCTTGCGGACCTGGAGGAGAAGTACGGCCTGGCCAGCAGTGACCTTAAGGATACCACTGCAAAATATGAACAGATTAAAGAAGAATACCAGCAGATCCAAGAGGAAATTGAGAACCTGGACGCTTCCATCGAGGAAGCGCGGAGCAGCGTTACAGACGCAGGCCTGATGCGGGGCAAGCTGGAAGGTGAGATGAATGTGCTGAAGGAGCAGATCAATTCTGCCAGGGGCAGTGAGACTCATCTCACTAACCGAAAAAACACCATTCAGGAAGAGATTGCTGCGAAGGAGAAGGATAAGGAAGAGCTGCTGCAGGAGAAGGGCGAGACGGATCAAGAGGTCCGGGAGCTGATCGCCACAGCGGACGAGCAGCGAGCAAAGCTGGAAGAAATACAGAACAAGATTGAGGAACTGAACAACGCCATTGAGGTCGGGAAAAACACCATCATCGGCGAACTGAATCAGCGGGCTACCATCAAGTCACGGATGGGCCGCTTTGACACCATGATGGAGCAGATAAACATCCGCAAGGCGGAACTGAATTCCAGGCTGCTTCGGGCAAAGTCGGACGAGGCGGCAAGAGAAGAGACTCTAAAAAAGCTGGAGGCTGAGTTTGAGGCCATCAGCGAGGAGCTGCGAGTCCTGAATGAGCAGGAGGCGGCTGCAGAGCTGGGACTGGGCGATATCAGGGAAGCGCTGACAAAAAAGGATGCAAAGCTTCGGGAGACCCAGAGCGCCTACCATATGGAACGCTCCAAGCTGGAGACGCTGACTAACCTGACCGAGCGCTATGAAGGCTACGGCGGCAGCGTCAAGAAGGTAATGGAGCAAAAAGAGAAGGAAAAGGGTATCATCGGCGTGGTGGCGGATATCATCAAGGTGGAGAAGAAGTACGAGACCGCCATTGAGACTGCTTTGGGCGGCAATATCCAGAACATTGTCACCGACAATGAGGACACTGCCAAGAGGATGATCCAATACTTAAAGGACAATAAGCTGGGCCGGGCTACCTTCCTGCCCCTGACCAGCATCACCAATCCCCAGGAATTTAAGACCCCGGAGGTGCTGGATGAAAGAGGCGCCATCGGCATGGCGGACGAGCTGGTTTCCATCGATAAAAAGTATGCCAATGTGGCAAAGGCCATGCTGGGCCGCATCGTTGTGATCGACAATGTGGACAATGCAGTGAAGATTGCAAGAAAGTATGATTACGGTATCCGCATGGTGACTCTGGAGGGAGAGCTCCTGGTTCCCGGAGGAGCCATCAGCGGCGGCGCGTTCAAGAACAACAGCAATCTTTTGGGACGTCGCCGTGAGATCGACGAGCTGGAGAAAAAGGTAAAGCAGCTGCTTGCAAATGTGGATTCCATCAACCGGGAAATCGATGAGACCAAGGCAAACCGCAACAAGCTGCGCATGGAGCTGGAGACCCTGAAGACGGACATCCAGCGAAAATCCATCGAGCAGAATACCGCAAGGCTTAACATTGCCCAGACCAGAGAGCGTATGGAGGAGGAAGCGGAAGGCGCAGCCTCCCTGAAACTGGAGGAAAAGGAAATCGAGAGCCAGCTGTTCCAGATCCGGAATGATAAAGAAGCCATCCAGAAGGAGCTGGCGGACAGCGAGGCCCTGGAGAAGACCACTCAGGAGCAGATCCTGATCAAACAGCAGGAGATGGAGGAGCAGCGGAAGGCCGAGAGTGAGGCTGCCGCACTTGTGTCCGAGTGGGACCTGAAGGTGGAGAAAATGCGCCAGGCTCAGGGTTTTAAACAGGCCAATGTGGACCGAATCGACGGAGAGATTGAGCGCTCTAAGGCGGAGCTTTCCGAGATCCTGGAGGCCCTGGAAGAAAACAGCCGTGAGGTGGAGCGGAAGAAGCAAAACATCACGGAAATCGAGAAGACCATTGCCGCCTCCTACGACGCCCAGAATGAGTCGGAGGGGAAGTTAAAGGAGACAGTTGCACGCAAGGAGGAATTGTCGGAGCAGCAGAAGAATTTCTTCAAGCGGCGTGAGGAACTGGCGGAGCACATGACGGGCCTGGACAAGGAGGTCTACCGCTTAAGCGCCCAGAAGGAAAGGATGGAAGAATCCCTGGAGAGCCAGATCAATTACATGTGGGATGAGTACGAGATCACCCTGTCAGACGCGGCTTCCATCCGGGATGAAAATATGACAGATCTGTCAGCCATGAAGAGGGAGATATCCTCTTTGAAAGACCAGATCAAGAAGCTAGGTGACGTGAATGTCAACGCCATCGAGGACTATCGGAATCTGATGGAACGCTTTACTTTCATGAACACACAGCACGATGACCTGGTGGAGGCGGAGAAGACTCTGGAGGGCATTATCCTGGAGCTTGACACCGCCATGAGAAAACAGTTTACGGAGAAATTTGCCGAGATCAACAGAGAGTTTGACAAGGTGTTCAAGGAGCTGTTCGGCGGAGGAAAGGGAACGCTGGAGTTGATGGAAGATGAGGATATCCTGGAGGCGGGTATCCGCATCATCGCACAGCCCCCGGGAAAGAAGCTGCAGAACATGATGCAGTTGTCCGGCGGAGAGAAGGCGTTGACGGCTATCGCGCTGCTGTTCGCTATCCAGAACCTGAAACCCTCGCCATTCTGTCTGTTGGACGAGATTGAAGCTGCACTGGACGATTCCAATGTGGGCCGCTTTGCAAAGTATCTGCACAAGCTGACGAAGAACACCCAGTTCATCGTCATCACCCACAGGAGAGGTACGATGGAACAGGTGGACCGCCTGTATGGTATCACCATGCAGGAAAAGGGCGTGTCCACGCTGGTGAGCGTAAACCTGATCGACAAGGAATTGGAGGACTAGGAGACGCATGAGTGATGGAAGCGGAAATCTGACAAACGGAAGTCAGGCAAATCAGACAATTCTGAGCAGAAACAATATATATGGCGTGGAAAAGGTTGAGACCGAGGAAAAGGAGAAGAAGGGCTTTTTCGCCAAACTGAAGGTGGGTCTTACAAAGACCCGGGATAATATTGTCAAGGGCATCGATTCTGTGTTCAACGGTTACTCGGAAATTGATGAAGACTTTTATGAAGAGCTGGAGGAAATCCTGATCATGGGGGATATCGGCGTCAGCGCTACCACCCAGATCATGGACAGGTTGAAAGAGCAGATCAGCGAGCAGCACTTAAAGACACCTTCGGAATGTAAGCAGCTTCTCGTGGAAGGTATCAAGGACCAGATGCGGGTGGAGGAAACCGCCTATGCGTTTGAGGAACGACAGTCCATCGTCATGGTCATCGGCGTTAACGGCGTGGGAAAGACCACCACTGTGGGCAAGCTGGCAGGGAAACTCAAAGACAACGGCCGCAAGGTGCTGATAGCAGCAGCGGACACCTTCCGGGCAGCGGCGGGCGACCAGCTGGCAGAGTGGGCGAAGAGAGCCGATGTGCCCATGATCGGCGGAAACGAGGGGGCGGACCCGGCCAGCGTGGTCTTTGACGCGGTCAGCGCAGCAAAAGCCAGGGGTGTGGATGTGCTTCTTATTGACACAGCGGGACGTCTCCACAATAAGAAGAATCTGATGGAAGAGCTTCGAAAGATGAACCGCATCATAGACCGGGAATTTCCGGATGCCCACAGGGAGAACCTGATCGTGCTGGACGGCACCACGGGCCAGAATGCCCTGCAGCAGGCAAGGGAGTTCGGGGATGTGACGAATCTGACGGGCATTGTGCTCACCAAGATGGACGGCACAGCAAAGGGCGGCATCGCAGTGGCGATCCAATCGGAGCTTAAGGTGCCGGTAAAGTATATCGGTGTGGGCGAGACCATTGAGGATTTACAGAAGTTTAACTCGGATGAGTTTGTAAATGCACTGTTTGATGTGACGCCTGAAAATTGATATCATGTAAAGTGAAACACGATGAAGAGGTTGGAATGAACCGCAGGGATAGTGCTGGATAAATAGAGAGGAAAGTCGAAATGGAAGAACAGATGCTGACATTAGAAAAATTTGAAGAGGCCTATGAAGTAGTAAAGAAGGTGACGCTGGAGACAAAGCTGGTGTTCAGCGATTACTTCAGCGCCCTTACGGGGAATAAGGTTTGTTTAAAGCCTGAAAATATGCAGTTTACCGGCGCCTACAAGGTACGCGGCGCCTATTATAAGATGAGTACCCTGTCGGAGGAGGAACGGGCGAAGGGCCTTATTACAGCCTCCGCCGGAAACCATGCCCAGGGCGTGGCATATGCGGCAAAATGCTATGGGGCAAAGGCAACGATCGTCATGCCCACTGCTACACCCCTGATGAAGGTGAACCGCACCAAGAGCTACGGAGCGGAGACGGTGCTCTACGGAGATGTATATGACGAGGCCTGTGCAAAAGCATATGAGCTGGCCGACGAGCACGGCTATACCTTCATTCATCCCTTCGACGACCTGACGGTGGCCACCGGACAGGGAACCATCGCCATGGAGATCATTAAGGAGCTGCCCCTGGTGGACTATATTCTGGTGCCCATCGGCGGTGGCGGACTGGCTACCGGCGTTTCCACCCTGGCGAAGCTTTTAAACCCAAAGATCAAGGTCATCGGCGTGGAGCCCGCAGGGGCAAACTGCATGCAGGAATCCCTGAAGGCAGGAAAAGTGACAACGCTGTCAACTGTGAATACCATCGCAGACGGCACCGCGGTGAAGACACCCGGCGAGAAGCTGTTTCCCTACATACAGAAAAATCTGGACGACATCATCACCGTGAAGGACGAGGAGCTTGTGGTGGCATTCCTTGATATGGTGGAGAATCACAAGATGGTGGCGGAAAACTCGGGACTCCTCACTGTTGCAGCCCTGCGTCATTTGGATGTAAAGGACAAGAAGGTAGTTTCCATCATCAGTGGCGGCAACATGGACGTGATCACAATGTCCTCCGTGGTGCAGCAGGGACTTATTATGCGGGACCGTATCTTTACCGTATCCATCCTGCTTCCGGACAAGCCCGGCGAGCTGTACAGGGTTTCCGGCATTATCGCAGGTGTAAACGGCAATGTGGTCAAGCTGGAGCATAACCAGTTCGTATCCATCAACCGAAACGCTGCGGTGGAGCTTAGGATCACGCTGGAAGCCTTTGGACCGGAGCACAAGCAGCAGATCATGGACGCTTTGGAGGAGGGCGGTTACAAGCCGAAGCAGGTTAGGACGATAATTTAAAGGATTTTGAAGCAGTATAGTATATTTGATGATAAGAGCAGGGCATAGTTTTGTGTCCTGCTCTTTTGGATTTTTTATAGATATTCATTTTAATATATGGAGTTATAAAAAATATTGAAAACTTAAAGGGCGTTTGATAAAATTTAATATAACTAGATTGTTAGTTTTGATTCTATAGAGGTTCTTTTAAATATACTAAAAAAGTCTGTGAAATCAAAAGTCAATTTGAATAAATTACAATTATTTTCAATGTAATTACTGTGGTGTGAAAATATGATAGTGGATAAAAAGAAAATATGTATCGGAATCTGCGACGACAGGCAGGAAGCGATTTTTGAGCTGCAAAAGTACATAGAGGAAAATATGCACAGACGGAAGGAAGACTGGGAAATCAGAAGTTTTTCTTCCGGTGGTGAGTTGTTGCAAAAAATTGAAGAGCTGTCAATTGTCTTTCTGGATATTGAGATGCCGGAGTTGGACGGGATTGAGACAGGGAGGGAGATCCTGAAAAGAAACCCTGGTTGCAGGATTATTATGGCGACTGGCATGGTAGAGCGGTTTAAGGAGGCTTTTCAGATCAGGGCTGTCCGTTTTGTGACGAAACCCTTCGTAAAAGAGGAAGTGGAGGAAGCGCTGGATGCAGCGCTGAGCAATGTCTGGGAGCAGAAGACCATTGAGCTATCGCTGAATCGCATAAGCTATAAGATTTATCAAAGAGAGATTACTTATGTCCGGGCGTTCAACGGATATACGGAATATGCGGTGAACGAGCAGTGGATGAGGAAAGATATCACGCTGGAGGAAGCGGAAAAGCTGCTGGACGGCAGGATATTCGCCAAGGTAGACCGACAGCATATTGTGAACTTGGCTTATGTGGAAAACTATAAAGACGGTTCTTTCTTTTTGGGAAATATGAAGTTTCAGGTTTCCAGACGACTGAAAAAAGAATTTGAGAAACAATACATTGAGTATGATCTAAGATACAGGCAGGGATAATTATGGGAAAGGCAATATTATATATTCTATTTGTTGTAGAAGTTGTAAAATATTATTTGGCCTATAAGGTTATTTTTAGGGAAAGGCTAAGGCAGTATCTGGTTCCGGCAATGGGAGCATTAATCTATTTGGCGGCCTTATTAATGTTTCGGGACGGCAACCAGTTGTTAATGGCTGTACTGGTGTATTTTCATGTGCTTTGTATCATTTTTATAGTGCAACAGGCTACTTTGTTGGACAGGCTGCTGGTTTTGTTGTTTTTCTTGAGCTGTGCGGATACTTTTTTCGAAAAACTTATGGATATCTTTACTGAACAAAATATTAAAGATATAGGATGGGGATCTTTAGTACAAAGTCTTTTGACTTTGGTTGTCTTATTGGCATTATATGTGGTACAAAAGAACAGCGCCGAAAGAAAAGAATGTCGGCAGAACAAATTGGAGAAGCCCATTATACTGACTGTAGCGTTAATGGCCCTGGAGATTGTTGTGGCCATAGCAATTTTGGATTACGTTGATATACATATTGATAATCTCAAAATTAAGACAATAGCTACAATAATCTGTCTGTTCGCATACCTTAGCATAGGAGTATTAGGTATCTTTATTTTTTATATCAGACAAGTAAACAAGAATATGGAAAAGCTTTTGGAAAATGAAATGCTGTTACAAGATATGCAAAGACAATATTATGAGAGTCTTCTTAAAAAAGAAGAGGATACTCGCAGATACAGGCATGACATGTCAAATCATTTATTGTGCTTAAACAGATTGGTAGAAGAGGACGATTTGATGGCATTGAAGGAGTATTTGGGGGAAATGCGCCAGGAATTGCAGGAGATACAGAAAAACGAATATGATTCGGGAAATCGAATCATCAATGTGATTACAAACCATTACATAAAGGACTTGTCCTCAATGGCAAATATTAAGATTACTGGCAGGATACAGATACAGCTGGATGAGATGAAACTTTGCACTATTTATGCGAATTTAATACAAAATGCCGTAGAGGAATTAAAGCGGTGTGAAGGCTCTTCTCAGCTGGAAATTCAATTTGAACAGGGACGTCAGTACTGCAGAATATCTATTTGTAACAGCCTATCAACGAAAAGTCAGGAAAAAACAGAAAAACAGTTATTAGAAACAGAAAAACAGGATTCAAAGAATCATGGTCTGGGGGTATCAAATATTGAAAATGCAGTTAATGCCCTTCACGGCACATTGGAATTAACAAGAAAAGAAAACTGTTTTCTGGCAGTGGTAGTTCTTCCCCTGCAATGACCGTTTAACCAGTTATCTGACCGCTTAATGGGATACGGTTGAAAAAGGGTTTTTTCACCCCTATCATGTAGATAAAGGGGGTGAGAATAAATGTATTCAAATTCAGGATAGATGTGGCTATTATGGGGGCTCTTGGGAGCCGTGATGAAAGAAAGTGAGGCGGTCAGAGAATGAAAAGAATTTTGTTATGGATGATGTTGCTTTTGTGTTTACTGGCTTTTACAGGCTGTCAAGAAAGCGGCAACCCCGTTCCCACAGAAACCCCTGCAGGGAACGAAGGGGAATCGGAAAAACCGGTTTCCCAGCCGTCTGAGGCGTCCCAGATGCCTCAGGATGCCGATCACTCTCTGCCAGACTATGAGTGCGCCGGAACTTATTACAAACTGGAAGTAACTCCGGTGGTCTATGATGTAGAGGCTATCATGGAATATCTGATGCCGGGTATTGATAGGAGCCGCGCACAGAGTGATGAGTGGGGCCGGTATTCGATGGAGATAGACAATGTCACATATACTTGGGGTTCCTTTACTGAGGATTCAGGATTTCATAATTTTGATTATCATAAGAATGTTCCCGATCTGAGCCGGATTCCGACTGAGCAGGAGGCACGGGCCTATAGTGATGATTTTATCAGGTATATGGGTTATAAGGTGGCAGAGGATCCGAAATTTGAGGAAAGAGAGAATGGCCCCTGCAGCATTTACTATTATTTTGAATATGAGGGTGTGCCGATTCTTGGAAACTTCAGCTATAATATGGGGAATGACGAGTTTGCACAGGGCGAATATATAGAGGTGGCGATAGATGGGGGCGGAGTTCTAAAGGTGGGGATGACTCATCTCTATGATGTGGCAGCGGTGCTGGAAGAATATCCGGATGAGGAGCTGATCAGCAGGGATCAACTGGCTGATATTATAAATCTTAAGAGAGAAGCAAGCATTGCATCTTCGGAAGATTGGGATCCGGGGCATGAATACGGTTTCCGGACGGATGAGATCGAACTGATCTATATTCCGGCGCAGGAAAATGATAAGTGGGTATTCCTGCCGGCTTTTCGCGTACGATATTCGGATCTGAAAGATGGGGAGGTAAGAAGCGAAGCAGGCGTCATGCTGATTGATGCATTGTCCGGGTATGTGTATTATTGATGAAGAAGGAGGAGAAAAATTGCTGAGGGTAAGGATGAAACGTCTTCTTGTCAGCCGCGTTTTCTGGGCGGCCGTGGTTCTGTTCGCAGGGATTATGATAGCAGGTGCTTATGGGGATCTGCTGGTTGCAGGGGCGAATGCTTCTTCGATACTGTATCTGTATATGGTAACAACTTCGATCGGGATCGCCCATGTGCTGATAGCGGCTGTTCCCACAATCCCCTTTGCGTTTTTTTATGTGGAGGAACTGGAGAAAAAGGCGGTGTATTATAATCTGATCCGCTGCAGTAAAAGGTCTTACTATCTGTCGAATATTGTAGCGGCAGTTCTCTCGTCGGTGCTGGTCACCGTTTTTGCACTGCTTATCTTTGTCCTTGTCTGTCTGGCTTTTGGAGCCGGATTTGAAAACAGCAGGAGCCTGATGTACGCTTATGAGGAGTCTGTTTTTGCGGCATGGCTGGAGGACGGCCGTTTGGTCTATGTATTGCTGATCAACCTTCTTGCCTTTGTGGCGTATTCGTCCCCCTGGGGACTGCTGTGTCTGGTGATTTCGATCTTCAGTAAAAATAAATACGCGATCATTTCCTTCCCGTTTATTTTTCATATTGCGTCATCTTATACTTTACAGTTATCGCCTCTGGCCAGGTTTGATCCCGGGCTGACGCTGCTGCAAGGTCTGTTTGTTTTGAGGATGCCCTATGGGGGTATATTCTACGCTCTGGGCTATCACGGGGTGTTTATAACTGTTTTTTCCGTGTACTATTATGCCATGTCAAGGAGGAGGTACCGCCGTGAAGGGATTTAAGAGAGTGTTCCGTTATGGGGTATTGTCCGTCAAAAGCGAGCTTCGCAGTGTGAATCTGTATCTTGTGATTCTCTTTTCCGGATTTATGATTCAAAACTGTGTTGGAGGCGTATCGGATTACCTTGCAGAAAACAAAGACCGGATGCATATATTTGAGCTGTATGTACATTTTCTGTCAAGCCAGAGGCTGCAGATCATCTATCTGCTGGGAATCATGGCTGTTTCCTGCGGCTCATTGTTTTACTCAAACGGCGCGGCCTATTACCTGATCCGGGGAAACCGCAGGAGATGGGCATTGGGGCAGGTGCTTTATCTGCTGCTTGTGACGGCGGGCTACAACCTGATTTTGCTGTTTTTATTTTTTTTATCTGCGGGAGGGCATGTAACTTTCACCAACCAATGGAGTAAGGCCTCTGTTCTGGCGGAGCAGTTCGGAGGGGCGCTGATCGGACTTCCTAATGTGGGAATATCCCATGGCGTACTGCAGATGAGCCCGTTATCGGCGGGGCTCACCACGCTCCTTCTGTCTGTTCTGGTAGGAATGGCCGCAGGAATGGTAATGATCTGCTTCGGCATGAGAAATAAAGGCGTATTCGGCGCGGCGATCCTTGCGATCGCATGGTTTGCCGATTATCTGATCACTGGTGAACCTCTCCTTTGGAAAGCAAGGTATTTATCGCCCTTTGGGCTGTCAAACATCAGCGGGCTGCTGTCTTTAAACGGGAGCGCGGCGGTCCGTTATGCTGTGGTGTTTTTCTGTATCCTGATTGCAATAGAATTCTGCATCCTTTTTAAGTCAGCGGAAAAGGTGGATTTTATGAAGCTGGAGTAGCGAAAAAAAGAGGGGGCAGGTATGGCGTATTTGATATATGGGTTCCAGACCGATATCAGGGAATACGTGATGCGGGATATCTGGGGATGGCTGCTGGGGATCGTCCTTCTGCATCTTCTGGCAGGGAATTTTATTGCCAGGCGGCAGGTGCGCAATGAGTACATGAGGCTGATCCGCCTGGAATTTTTTCACAAATGGTGGCATCGGCTGTGCATGCGGGTGTTATGTCTGTGTCTGGTATTGACGGCAGTGGTATTTTTTGTTTCCCTGCTGGTCCGGACCGCAGGGTGGGGCATGGACCTTAAGACGGCTTTGGGAGAGGCTCCGCTGCCAGCGTTTTTTCTGTTTCTGCTGAATTTTTGTTTTCTGAGCACCTTCCAGATGCTGTTGATCAATCTGGAGCAGGGGGAGAAGCTTTCCTTCCTGCTGATGGCGGCAGTGGAAGTCATATCATTGTATGGAGGACTGATCTGTGGAGAAGGGGGCTTCTGGATGCCGGGAAGCTGGAAAATGTATTGCCGGAGCAGCCTGTTTATACAGGCGGGATATCCTGTGATCGTGACATCCGTGATACAGATCCTCTGGATTGCGGCATGCTGCCGGATCGGATATAAGTGGTTGGACAGGAGGAGATGAAATGTGCGTGATCGAAGTAAAAGATGTGGTGAAGAAGTTTAAGGATGTGACGGTTTTAGACCATGTGGATTTAAAAGTGGAACAGGGAACTATTTGCGGGCTGGTGGGGCGAAACGGCTCCGGAAAGACGGTTCTGATGAAGGTGGTCTGTGGGTTTATCCTGCCGGACAGCGGCGAGGTGACCGTGGACGGAAAGAAAATCGGGAAGGACTGCGATTTCCCGGAGAATACCGGAGTCATCATCGAGAATCCCGGGTTTTCGCAGTATATTTCCGGCGCAAAGAATCTGCAGAATCTGGCCTCGATCAACAAGAAGATCTCAAAGAAGGAGATTGAGCAGGTGATGGAGCTGGTGGGCTTAAACCCACAGGACAGGAAATGGGTGTCCAAGTATTCGCTGGGGATGCGCCAGCGGCTTGGGATCGCCCAGGCGATCATGGAGGGGCAGGACATCCTGATTCTGGACGAGCCAATGAACGGACTGGATCAGGAGGGGATTGCGGATATGAGAAAGCTCTTCCTGAAGCTGAAGGCGGAGGGGAAGACGATCCTGCTGGCCAGCCACAACAAGGAGGATATCGCCGCTCTGTGCGATGAGGTGTATGAGATGGAGCATGGACAGTTGCGGGTGAGGGAGAGCTAAAAGCAGCAAAATTGCATGTTCCAGTCTCGTTGTGTTTTGAAAGTTTAACACGGAAAACTCTTAAAAAGACAACATTTGACT
>JAFLRN010000064.1 GCA_022511385.1 Acetatifactor sp. | reverse complement strand
TTACCGCCTTTAATTGCATATTGTTCCATCTATCTATACCTCTGCTTAAGGTCAAAATCTTGAATTTTCATAATAACAGAAACCATGTTTTATGCACATGGTCTCCGAGGACAACATCGTCCTGCATGATGATAGCAATATTACCACATTCTTCCTTTTTTGTAAATAGAACGCATGTTCCACTCGAATTGTTACTTTAGATAATTCTCCGGATTTACCTGTTTGCCATTGATCAACATCTCAAAGTGCAGATGGGGACCTGAGCTGACACCTGTACTGCCGCTCAGGGCAATCCGCTCGCCCTGCTTGACGGTCTGACCCGCTTTTACCAACACCTTGCTCAGATGTCCATAACGAGTCTGTCTGCCGTCCTCATGATTGATATAGACAACATAACCGTAGCCGCTTGCCCAGCCGGCTTTATATACCGTACCTCCGCAGGAAGCATACACAGGCGTACCCGTAGGAGTCGCCCAGTCCACACCCTTGTGATTGGTGCTGGCGCCCTTGATCCCTGTGTTTCTTTTTCCAAAGCCGGAAGTCTTATATCCGCCTGAAATGGGCCTGATGTAGGTAGGCGGAATCTTTGTTCCCCGCTCTACGATCTTAGCAACTGCCTCCTGAACAATCTCTTCTTTCAAAATTTCCCTGAAAACTTCCTTATTGTTCACATAGGTAACTTTGACTACCACCTTGCGGCGGCCCGCACTGGGCTGCCGGTGTACCTTTGTCTCGTAGGTATACCAACTGTCGTTGTCTCTATATATCACATCAGCTTCATAAATCTCGTCGTAATACTGCTCCTCCACCCTGGTCACAGAAAGCTCCGGTTCGGGCACTGTGATGATCAGCTTCTGGCCTTCACGAATACTGTTGACGTCCTCCAAGTTATTCATGGCCACAATATCATCCATGGGAATATTAACCTTCGCTTCTATCGCCGAAAGAGTATCACCCTTAACTACCTCATATTCGCTGGGGACCTCCTGTTCCTTAGTCACCTGTTCAACAGCCTCCGAAAGCAGCGTCAGCTGGCTTGTGGGCAGATAGGACTCTACAATTTCAACCTCCTCAGAAAAACCCATTTCATGAATTCCAAGGTCGAAATCCTCAAAATCCTTTTCTTCCTGAAGATCTATGGGATCTTTGATACTGTCAAAAAGACTCTGGATGCCGCCCTCATAGGAAGCAAATTCCCCTGTATCCTCTTCCTGGGTACTGTCTACCACATTGGTCGTCAGCACATTAAATTCCCTGTTGTTGTCATAGACCAGCTCCACCCGGAACTTGCCTTCGCTGTCAAACTTGTCCACTGCCGCCTGAAGAAGCTGTCCTACTTCTTCCACGCTGGCCAGATTTACAATATACTCATTCACCTTCAGGGTGTAGGAACGGTGCATGGTCTCCTGAATACTTTCCCTCAGAGCTGTCTCCATGTTCTCCAGGACCGTCTCCTGATCATCAATTTGTCCCCACAGCACTTCTTCACCATCAATGTTCAACTCCGCCTCCATAAATACCAGTTCTTCACTGGCAGAAGCGACATTCCGGCGCGCCTGGATCAGGAGTTCTTCAGCCTCCTCACTATTCCCCAGCGTTCCCACTGCCTGTCCATTCACCTGCACATAAAAAATATTATTCCCTACTCTTTCAAAGGGAGTATAACCTCTCAGAAACAGCGTACAGAAAAAAAGTGTGAACACCGTGCTCATAATATATGTAAACTTGTACTTTTTATGATAGTTTTTTGTCTTTTTCATGATTCTTCCACATTTAACATTTTTGTAACAATTGTAACAAACTCATTCTACCAGCATTTTCCGATCTTGTAAAGCACGATTTTCAGACTCTTCCTATGACATCGGATGCAAAAGCACATAGCTCCCTTCCGTCTCAATCACTTCATATGAAAATGGCAGTCCCTCCAACTCTGTCACATGTACAAGGTAAAGCCCTGATGAGTCCACCTGAAAAAGCCTACTCATATCCACAAAATGATACCGCTGCGAATATGGCAGCAGCTCCCTTCCTCCTGTGATCAAAACTTTTTCCTGATAGTACGCGGCATCAATCCCACAGGCATACTGGGTCAGAATTTCAGTCATCCGCCAATTTGTCTGCCAGTCCGCATTGGAGGTAATATACAGCCTGTCATACTCTTCCATTTCATCCGCAGTCTTCACTGCACTCAGGAAATTTACATTGAAATAAGTCTGTACCCGGTCTGCAAAGTCAGTGAAATAGGATACCAGAAACAGTTCAAAACACAGGGCATACGCTGCCACTGCCACATAGCGCAGGTTTCTATATTTTTGTACCGCTGCCAGAATCCCTCTGCTGCAAAAATAGATCAGTGGGAAAAAGATGATATTGATCCGGTTTACATTCACCTCATAGGTGACAAGTCCCACCCATACCCCCATCAGAAAAAAGAACCACAACGCCGTCCTTCGCGCCTTTCTCAATGCATCCTGTTCCCGGGACAGATCTTTTCTGTATGCCACGAGTCCCAGCAGCATAAAGGGCACTGAAATATAGTACATGGGTCCAAAATCCGGCAGCGCGTTATAGATGGCTCCCGGCTTCTGTAGGATCGCGGTATTGACCATAGCAACAAAGTTTTTGATCAGCTGGCTCACAGAGAAGTTTAAAAATAAAATATCATTGCTCCTTACACTCTCCGGAAAATAGCTCAGGGTAAAAAGAGGTGTTTCCACGGTAGACCAGCCGAAAAAATTGATCATCAGTACCAGCAGCTCAGGCAGCGCCACCAAGGTAAAAACCAAGCCGCAAAGGAGTACCTCTTTTAAGCAGAGCTGCCGTCTCCTTAAGCACCAGAACGCATACCCCAAAAGGAATGGAATGACTGCATAAACCGCCACTCCGTAACAGTAAAGAGTCAGCCCAAAAAACAGCATGGAAAGATACAGAGCCTTTCGCTTCTCCAGTCCTATGAGCAGCAGGTAAAAGGCCAGTAAAAAAACATGAGGAAAAAGATTACAGTCCAAAGACCAGCGGCTCTGCATGAAATGCCAGGGATTGATGGCAGTCATCGCCATAGCCAGAAGCGCAAAGCGCTGAGAAAACAAATGCTTCCCTGCAAGATAGACCAAAGCTACGGAACCACAGCTTGCCAACAGCATGGGAATCCGCACCGCCAGGGTTCCAAAGCCAAAAAGCTTGATAAAAGGAATCATACAATAAGAAAGGAGCACACTCATCTGCCCGTACTGCCAGGCTGTAAAATGCACCGGCATAAAAACACCATACCTGTCCGTTCCGTATTTTGACAGAGCCCACGCGTCCATTCCAGCCATAGCTTCATCCTGATTGATCCCGCCGGGGATGGACACAAAACCAATACAGCGAAGCGCTGCTGCTGCAATAAGGATGATCCAGAAAATGACCCGGATCCTTTTGCTTGTCAGAAGTTCTTTTCTCACTTTGTGTTCCTTTCAGGCTTGCGGCGGACACTGTAGCCGAAGGTACCAAGCTGCTCGCCGCAGAGTAGATATGCACCATGGGAGTAAACAATGGGCTCGGCTTGTTCCAGGTGAAACTTGTGCTCTGCATCCATATAACGTTCTTCCGCATGCACAGCCACTACCTCCGCCAGAAACATGGCATGGGAACCAAGCTGCTGTACCTGCGTCACCCGGCATTCCAAATTGACAGGACTCTCACCGATCATGGGCGCTTTGACTATGGACGCAGACACAGGAGTCAGCCCCAGTTTCGCAAACTTATCCACGTCCCGGCCGCTCTTCACGCCACAGTAATCCGTAGCAAAAACCAGATTCCGGGTAGTCAGGTTGATCACAAACTCTCCCGTCTCCTGCAGGATGGGATAGGAATAGCGCTCCGGGCGCACCGATATACTGATCATGGGCGGATTGGTGCAAACCGTCCCCGCCCATGCTATGGTAATAATATTATATTTTCCGTTTTTGTCAGTCATGCTCACCATGACAACGGGCAATGGGTAAAGCATATTGCCCGGTTTCCAGATTTCTTTTGCCATACTAGCCTCTCTAAAACAGATGAAACATATTCAAAAGCTGGACGACGACGCTGATCAGAGAGAGCACCAGTGATGCCAGAGAGATTCCAAACACAATGTTCAGTTTCTTACCAAGACGCTGTGCGCTCGACGTCACCCCATTCAAAAGTTCTGACTGCTTGCTGCCTTCCTCCACGATCACAGCTTGTACATTGCGGTATACTTTGACGCATTCCTTATGCACGGACTCCGTTATAGAAAGAAGCTTTTCCTCCAGATGGGTATCTTCACCTTCATCAATCTTGCTGTCCAACTGGCCCAGCTTTGCATCCATGGATTGATCCAGATCCGAAAAACGCTGCTCCAGCGCTCTATTCATATCTCCCAGGCGCTGCTCCAGTGCGCTATTCATATCTCCCAGGCGCTGCTCCAGTGCATTATTCATATCTCCCAGGCGCTGTCCCAAGACAGCATCCATACCGCCAAGACGCTCACCCAGAATCGTATCCACATTCCCAAAGCGCTCACCCAGATTCGCTTCCACATTCCCAAGACGCTCTGCCAGCAGCTTTTGAAGCTGTTCATTCTGGTCAGAATTGCCTTTCAGCTTATCAGCGCTTTCCTCTAACAACTGTTTCAGCTTTGCAAGGCATCTATCATACTCGTCAATCTGGTTGCGAAGCCTATTCAAATCCTCTGCCTCAGCAGTGGTGTTAGCTTTGATAATTTCCTGTGCTGTCAGCTTCTGTGCCAGCTTATCCATAAACATATCCATTTGTTTTCCTCCTGGCATATCCTACAGTCCTCTCCGCGGGCCAACATCCCACGGCTCATCATTATATGTAGTTATTTTATCATCTTTTACACTAAGTCTCAAGGAAAAACTTTCGTAGGCGTCGAAAAATACAAATCGCCACACTTGCTTTTTCGCATTCATACCATTATAATCATAACTATCTGCTCTAATATCATAATAAGTAAAATTTTAGGAGGTCCTCATGAAGCAGCCAACATTATCTAATGTTATAGGGAATAAAAGGAAACTATTCATACCTGCAATTCAGTTTTTCATTCTTGTAGCCGCCTTTTTGTTTTGGCTTTTAAACCGCAGCAGCTTATTTCAAAATGCATATACTCCTACCGAACTTATTATTCAAGAAAATGTTATAACAACTCCGCCCCTGGCATTGAAAGCAGGATCCTATCAAATTATGGTTGACTATAGTACCAGTCAGGACGGCTGCTTTGTTTCAGCAAATACATCCCAGCTTGGTTCACTGGAGTGCCGTTACTCTTCTACAGCGCTAAAGCCTGCAAACCCTACTGCGGTTTTAAATGTAGAACTGTCACGCAGCGTGACTGACTTCAGCGTTGCGGTAACATGTTCCGATGCGGGCTCCATCAGCATCTCCAGTATCATCGTTGATGAAACAGACGGTTTTTACAAAAAGATTTTTGTTTATGCTGTTCTCTTTTGCCTGATAATAAACCTCCTGGCATATTTCCGCCGAAGCGACCCGACCCGCAAAAAAATCATTTTAGCCTTGACAGGCATCTTCATGGCTACATGCTATCCTCTTTACACCGATTACCTCACAGTAGGACATGACCTTCCATTCCATCTACTGAGAATTGAAGGAATAGCTGAAGGTCTTCGAACAGGAGCCGCAATCCCAATAAAAATCCAACCTCTTTGGGCCAAAGGCCACGGCTATGCAGTTGGGGTTTTTTACGGTGATGCCTTACTGTATTTTCCCGCCGTTTTGCGGCTGATGGGCTTTTCCGTTCAGTCTGCTTATAAACTTTTTGTTGCGGCAATCAACTTGAGTACTGTGATCATCTCATATTTTTGCTTTCAGAAAATGTTTCAGAGCAAAGCACTCGGAGTTTTTGGAAGCCTACTTTACTCCACAGCCCTCTATCGGCTGATCGACACTTATACAAGAGCCGCAGTTGGAGAATTTACAGCCATGCTGTTCTTCCCCTTGGTACTTTGCGGTTTCTATTTGATTTTTACCCCCCCCGAAAACTCCAAGAACTGGATCAAACATGCTATCTTAGTTTCTTTAGGCCTGACTGGCCTGATCCAATCACATGTGCTTAGCTGTGAAATGACCGCATTGCTGATTCTGTTGATCTGCCTGATTCTGATCAAGCGTGTATTTCACCTCTACATTTTTTCTTCGCTAATTTTGGGTGCAATTCTGACGGCTTTACTGAATGTGGGATTTATTGTACCCTTTCTGGATTATTTTACAGGCAGTGATCTTTACATCAATTCAGAGCAGTGGACCGGTGGTATTACAGACGGCTTTCAGGCAAGAGGGCTTTTCCCCATCCAACTGTTTTCGCTCTTCCAGCACAGTAATGGCAGCTCCTGGAACACATCGGCTGGAGTGTTCAACGAAATGACGGTAGGCACTGGCATCATTTTTCTGGTAGGAATATCATTATTTATCTATTTATCACTCTTTCACCAGAAGGAATGCCGTGCTGATAAAAACTACCTGCCTGCTTGTCTCTGCTGCGCTCTGGGAGGGCTGCTCTTGTTTATGAGCACCTGCTACTTCCCTTGGGATGCCCTGGCTTCTCTGGGTGATGGAGCGGAGACTCTGATTCATACTTTGCAATTTCCCTGGCGCCTGTTGGCTCCGGCTACCGTATTATTGGCCTTCGCAACCTGCTTTTCCATATCTATATTGCGGCGTGTTGTGGACCGAGGAATATTTCTCGCCGTATTGTCGGGCAGTGTCTTGCTGCTGACTGTCAATATCGGCTGGTATCTGTACGATTTTTCATACACCGAACAGCCCTACCGAGTTTACAGTGTTTCCGATCTGGATACTATGAGCATGTATTCCTATGAATATTTACCCGCCAACATTAACCCTGCTGACATAACAGAAAATCGGATCATTTTTGAAAATATAACTAATTGGGATTCTTACCAAAAACACAATCTTGTGATTCAATGCAATGTTGCCACAGGGAATTCCCAAGGATATATTGATTTTCCTTTAAATTATTATAAGTACTACATTTGTGAAGCAATTTCCTCCAGAGAACACCTGGATGTATCTGCAGGTCACAATGGTATGCTGCGTGTTACATTTCCAGCCCACTTCCAGGATACCATTATGATCACCTTTGCGGAACCTTGGTTCTGGCGGCTATCGGAAGGAATCTCTCTGATAACATTCCTTTGTTGCGGAATTGCCCTGTTTTTTATGAAGTATAAGCACCATCGTCAGCAGCGGTAATCAATTCACACTATGTTCATAGTTTATTCATATTTAATTGTTATACTAAGATTGAATCAAAAAGAATACTCATTGAATTTTCAGCAGACAAGACATTTTTTTCATAATAGCCCAGATGCCGTAAGGCATCTGGGCACTCCTCATTTTATACCATAATTGCTGCAAGTTTTATTACTGGTGTTCATCCACCTGGATAAGTTCCAAAATCTGTTCGTTCAGCTGCAGCATTCTCGCGTCCAGGTCAGAGACCATCTTGGCACATTCCACCAGCTCGTTGCGGATATGCTCCGGCGCGCCTCCCTCGAATTTGTAATGAATCTTGTGCTCCAGACTGGCCCAGAAATCCATGGCCACCGTTCTGATCTGTATTTCCACCTTCGTATCCACCGTTCGGTCAGACAGATATACGGGAACCGTGACGATCATGTGATAGCTCTTGTAGCCGCTTGATTTTGGGAAAGTAATATAGTCCTTCACTGCCAGCACCTTGATGTCCCGCTGCTCTGCGATCATATCGGCAAGCCTGTATATGTCCGAGGTGAAAGAACAGATGACACGTATACCTGCAATGTCATTTATGTATTTCACCATGTTATCAATAGTAGATTCATGACCATGCCGCTTCAGTTTCTTTACAATGCTCTCCGGTGTCTTGATGCGGGATTTAATATGTTCTATGGGGTTGTATTGATGTACATGCTGAAACTCATCGTTGAGAATTTCCATCTTTGTCTCAACCTGCCTCAGCGCTGCGTTATAGACCAAAGTAACCTCACGCCAGCTGTCAATTCCTTCACCATTATCTGCCTTGAATTCCATAACTGCTCCTTCATAAGCTTTATCACATGGACTGTTGTTCAGCCATGCCTTGTTTATATTAAGTTGATTATACCATAGAAAGCCACAAAAATGTATATTATTCACAAAAAATTAATCCTTTTTTCAACAAATTTGTTAATTTTACCATAATAAGGCCATACCTTTTAAATATATGACGCTTTCGCAATGTTCAGAACTGCTTTTCCTGATATATGTCAAAACACTTGCGCTTTGTGTGGGAATCCTTTACCATAGAAGCAGAAACAAGTTCGATGGGAGCCGCTTAAGCGGCGGAAGGTGAGGAAAACATGTTTCGACTTTGGGCACGGATTTTTGAAAACAACCATATGCTCCAGGATATTTGTATTGCAGACGACAGTTCTGACACGCGCACCCATAAAATTTTTCATGCGTTGGAAGAAGTCTGCTACCAGTTTGACCTTGCGAAGCCTATCTGGCTTGACAAAAACATTGCTGACTTCAAGCGTCTCAGTAAAACCCGCTTTACCAGTGATAATTTTATTGAACACATTGAGTTTGACTTTCTTGAAATCCAGATCATTGAAGAGGATTAATCTCAATTTTTCTATAACTTTCCATTTTTCTATTGACATTTTGGTTTTATAGAGGTACTATCATTTTGTTCATTACATAGTTTCAAAAACTACTTGTTGTATATTCAATGATTTTTATTTGGTTTTCGGAGCTCCATGGTATAGACTTACACAATTTTGCAAATGCTATGTTCGTGTGAAATCGGAATGATAACTAACAAAACTCAGAATCGCTATGAACGCTTCAGAACGGAGGTATATGATGCAGATAACAATCAGAGAACCCGGAAGTGCAATTACTCATTTTATTGGTATGATGATGGCAGTGTTTGCCACGGTGCCTTTGTTGGTGAAGGCAGGCATCACCTCCGGAGGCCGCTGTTTTACTGCCCTGGCTATTTTTATGACAAGTATGATCCTGCTCTATGGCGCCAGCGCCACTTATCATTCGGTAAACCTGACGGGAAAATCCCTGAACCTGTTCCGTAAGCTGGACCATATGATGATCTTTGTACTGATTGCGGGCTCTTATACTCCCGTGTGTCTGATCATTCTGGATAATCGGTCCGGCTATGCTCTGCTGGCGCTGGTCTGGGGCATTGCACTGGCTGGCATGCTGGTCAAAGCCTGCTGGATCAACTGCCCCAAATGGTTCTCCTCGGTGATCTACATCGCCATGGGCTGGGTATGCCTTCTGGTATTCGGACAGCTTTTGTCCACTCTTCCCACCACGGCCTTTCTGCTTTTGCTGGCGGGCGGCCTCATCTACACCGCAGGAGGAATCATCTATGCGCTGAAACTGCCTTTATTTAACTCCAGGCATAAGGATTTCGGCTCCCATGAGGTGTTTCATCTCTTTGTCATGGCCGGGAGCGTGTGTCATTTTATCTTTATGTATGTGTATGTGGCATGAAAATAGGACGGACATAATAAAAGACCCAGCTTTTTACCGGCTGGGCCTTTTGTTGGGCTTTTATAGTGTCCGTCCACTAATGTACTGATCTCACATATCAGCGATACTATATAGTTATGCCGCTTAATCCCCGTAACCATTGGGATTGTTCTTCTGCCATCTCCAGGAGTCCTCGCACATCTCTTTTATTCCGTACTGAGCCTCCCACCCCAACTCCTCTTTGGCCAGGCTGGCATCGGCGTAGCAGGTAGCAATGTCTCCGGGACGTCTGCCTTTGATCACATAGGGAATCTTTACTCCTGTAGCCTCCTCAAAGTTCTTTACTATATCCAGCACGCTGTAGCCCACACCTGTTCCCAGATTATAGATCTTTAAGCCTGCCTTCTCCTGAATCTTCTTTAAAGCCTTCACATGTCCTGCTGCCAGGTCCACCACATGAATATAGTCCCGGACGCCTGTACCGTCATGGGTATCGTAATCGTTGCCGAACACACCCAGCTCCTTCAGTTTTCCTACCGCCACCTGGGTAATGTAGGGCATCAGGTTGTTGGGAATGCCGTTGGGATTCTCACCCATGGTTCCGCTCTTGTGAGCGCCGATGGGATTAAAGTAGCGCAGCAGGATCACATTCCACTCAGGGTCTGATTTCTGAATATCTGAGAGAATCTGTTCCAGCATGGATTTTGTCCAGCCATAGGGATTGGTACACTGTCCTTTAGGGCACTCTTCCGTGATGGGAATAAAGGCCGGCGTACCGTAAACAGTGGCGCTGGAGGAAAAGATCATGTTTTTCACTCCGTGCTTTCGCATCACATCCACCAGTGTCAGCGTACCCGCAATATTGTTTTCATAATATTCCCAGGGCTTCTGCACGGACTCACCCACAGCCTTCAGGCCTGCAAAGTGAATCACCGCATCAATGCTCTCTTTGGAAAAGATCTCCTCCAGGGCAGCCCTATCCAAAATATCAGCCTTATAAAAAGGAACCTTTTTTCCCGTGATGGCTTCCACTCTCGCCAGAGATTTTTCACTGGAATTGCTCAGATTATCCAAAACCACAACATCATAGCCCGCCTGTTGCAGTTCCACTACCGTATGGCTGCCAATAAAACCGGCGCCTCCTGTCACTAAGATTGCCATTGCTCCTCCCATCTGTACGTCGGGCTGGTTATCCTTTTCCGCCGCACGTTTCTTCTACGCATATTTTTATTTCATCTTTAAGACAAAAAATACTGAAGCCTTATAGCTCTGATTCATTTTGCAGGACAAGTCTGCACTAAGTTAATCTTGCCACTTTATTTACAGCTGCACCCCGTTCTTTTGAAGCAGCGCCCTCGCGCTCTCCACGGAATCGATTCCCGTCATGTTCTTAATAGGCGCGAACTCCTTTTCCCTCTCCACCTCAAAGGGCAGGCAGCTTTCCATCTGGTGGATCATATCCAGCACCAGATTCTCATACTTATAGCCGTTGGGCGCCTCGGGTTTTACCAGCTCGCCCGCCTCGTTCAGATAAGGTATTTTCTTTTCAACAATATGCAAGGGCAGGCGTTTTTCCAGAATCCGCTCCAGCTCTGTCACGCTGAACAAGTAGTTCAGGATCACGCCAAAATAGTAAGCGGGATCACCGTTCTCATCCTTTGCTGACGCCAGCTCCTCCGTCAGGTCGTAGTATTCCACAATGGAGGGTCTTCCATCCTCCAGGCATATGACGCCCACTTTCTCGTCAGGCGCGTTCTTGCGCACCACCTTGGCGCCTGCCACACAGTTTTTCTGGATGGTTGCGCCCACAAAACAGGGATCCGCGATCCGTTGAAGCACATTGTCCACTGCAAACACATTCATCCACTCGATGCCCTGGCTATGTACCATATCCAGGAGCCCTGCATTCTTCATAGAAACAAACCAGCCACCGTTCCCGTTGGGAGAGGTGGAAAGCTTCCCCTTTTCCTCCAGGTATATCTTGCCCTGATAATCTGTGGCGGCTGCCATCTCCTGGGTGAAAAAGTGGACATGATCCGCCCGATATCCAAAAAAGTCGTGTTCCGTCAGAAATTTCACTGTAGCGTCATGGTTTTTATCGCTGGTCATCACAAACAGGTGTACCCAGGCTTGCGCCTGATGTACCACATCCAGAAGATTGTTGATGATACACTCAAAGATATAAAGTTCCCTGGTCAGGCCAACATTGAACATACCCTTAGGGTTGTCGGAGCCAAGCCGCGTTCCCATACCGCCGGCCAGCAGCACCGCTCCCACCTTGCCTGCCCGGATGGCCTCCAGGCCCTTGGCTGTAAAAGTTTCCTGATTCGCCTGGATCTCAGGCAGCTGCATGGCTTTAAGCGGTGTGATTTCTCCCTTCTTTACCAGCTCCTCCTTATGCTTGCAGGACTCCAGAACATCCATATCCGTAGCTTCGATCTGCGCCAGCAGAGCCTCTTTTTCCTTTTCTGAGAGCTCATCATAATATTTCAGAAGATGCTGCTGCCCATACTTTTCCAGCTTTTCCTTTGCCTGAGATAATGTCATGTTTTCCTCTTTCTGCTGCCGCCTGGCAGCGCTTGATATACTACGAATTCTTATTATGAATCTGTGTAGCTATGTAATCAAATTGTGATACGAACACAGTATATCAAAAAAAGAACCTTTCTTCAACTTTTATCTCGTAATCTTAAGAAATCACCTCTTAAGAAATCAGCTTTCTTTCCCACTTATGTCCCTTAAACCGTACTGCAAAGCAAATACCCCTGAACACCCAGTCAATGGTCATGGCAATCCAGACACCCATGAGCCCCAGCCCCATATAGATGCCTAAAAGATACGCAAAGGCCAGACGGAAGATCCACATGGAAGCAATGGCCACTCCCATGGGCAGCACCACATCCCCTGCCGCCCGAAAGGTGTTCGGAAGGGAGAAGGACAGAAGCCAGGCAAACACAGCCATCACCGCATGGTAGGTTATAACCTGCCGGGCCAGTTCAGCAGCCTCAGGGCTCAGGTGATAGAAAGAAATGATCCAACCGGCGCCCATTACGATCAGAACCGAAATCACAATCAGGCACAGCTCCGCCAGCTTCATCAGCTTTTTCGTGTAATATCGTGCCTGCTCCGTCTCACCGGCTCCAATACACACCGCCACAATGGCCACAATGGCGCTGTTGATGGCGCTGCCCGGCAAAATGTTAAAGGAAGCCAGGGTGTTGCAGACCGCATTCGCCGCAATGGCATAGGTCCCCATGGTAGAGATCATGCTGATAGTCAGGATCTTTCCCAGCTGAAACAGACTGTTCTCCAGACTGTTGGGCAGACCAATGTACAGAATCTTTTTCAGCATGTCCGGCCGGAAACGCAATGTTACCTGCTTCCTGAAGTTGATCACACGCTTTTCGTTAAACAGCATGACGAAAATCACAATGGCAGCCACTGTCCGGGAAAAGGTGGTGGAAATAGCAGCCCCCAGAGTACCGATACCGGCGCCGTATATCAAAAGGGCATTTCCCATCACATTCAAAACATTCATGAGCAGGGATATATACAGCGTAGTCCGGGAGTCGTTCATGGTGCGGAACAGACCGGCGCAGGCGTTGTATACCGCCAGAGGCACAAAGGAGATGGCTGTCACCACAAGATAATTCTTGGCGTTTTCCATCACGTCCACTTCCACTTTGCCGATAATGAGCTGGAGCAGGCCGTTGTGAAATAAAATAAAAACAACTGTCACAACCAGAGAACTCACAACAGAAAAAAGCAGAATCTGCCATCCGGCCTTCCGTGCGTTCTCCTCATTTTTCTTCCCCAGGTAATGGCCTGCAATCACTGCTCCGCCTGTGCCAAAGGCTGTGAATATGTTGATGATCAGAATATTGATGGTATCCACCAGCGACACGCCCGACACAGCGGCCTCTCCCACACTGGCAAGCATCAATGTGTCCGCCAGGCCCACCAAAAGCGCCAGCAGCTGCTCGAAGACCAGTGGTACGATCAATTTCTTTAAATCTTGATTGGAATACAGCATCTTTGATATCCTTTGCAAACTTGTCCGATTTCAGATTTATTCTATCTCTGTTGCCCGAGAATGTAAATACGAAAAAAGACCTCGATACAGTGATGGCAGGGCACATCTGTATTTCGGTCTTTTTTGATCAATCTTCCGCGTGCTGCCGGTGCAGATATTTCTCCTTCGTTGCCATGCCGCCGCGAATGTGGCGCTCCGACTTGTTCACATCCAACACCTGGCGAGCCTGCTTCGCCAGAGCAGGGTTAACCTGCATTAGGCGGTCAGTTACGTCCTTATGTACTGTACTTTTACTAACCCCAAACGTCTTCGCCGTCTGACGGACCGTGGCATTGCTGTCGATGATATAATTAGCAATGCTGATAGCGCGCTCCTCGATATATTCCTTCATAGGGATACCCTTAAGAATGTTTTTTACATCTTATGAAGGAATGGTGGGAGTTATGACTCATGATTCGCCTCTATTCATACTCTTGTTTCTATAAAAGGCACGTATTGCTTATTACAACTTCCACATATAACCATTTATGCTCCATATTCCGATTTTGGCATGAGCGTATCAACAGCGATATCATTTCAAATGTTCATTTAAAATTTTAAACACGGCACTAATATCCAGGGGCTTGGCGATATGTCCGTTCATGCCACACTTTAAGGCAAGAGCTTTGTCTTCCTCAAAGGCATTGGCAGTCATTGCAATAATAGGCATGGTGGCAATATCCTTGCGCTTCATATTGCGGATAGCAACCACTTCCTCATAACCGTCCATCACAGGCATCTGTATGTCAGTAAGAATAATGTCATAATAATACTCTTCTGACCTCTCTACCATAGATACAGCATCGGAACCATCTACTGCCACTTCCACTGTAAATCCTGCTTCCTTCAATATCTCTTCCGCAATTTCACGGTTTAATTCATTATCCTCCACTACGAGCACACGCTTTCCGCTGAAGTCTTTGTCAACAAAACTTATCGACGCTGTACTCTCCTCCATGAGATGATTTGCCTTCAGCAGTGCTGCTTTTAAATCTGACATAAACAGGGGCTTGCTACAGAATGCAGTGATACCGACTTCCTTTGCCTCTTTTTCTACATCCGACCAATCATAGCCTGTGACTATAACAATGGGAACATCATCTCCTACCGCCTTACGGATATTTCTGGCAGTCTCAATGCCATTCTGTTCAGGCATATCTAAATCCAGAATGTAGGTGTGGAAGGGATCCAGTTCATCAAACGCCTTACGGGCGCTCAGCACAGCCTCTTTGCCTGAGGTTGTCCACTCGGAGCGCATGCCAATCTGTCCCAACATACCTGCAATGCTGCCACAGGCATCAACATCATCATCCACCACAAGGGCACGAAGTCCTTCCAGTTCCCGGATATCCTGACTGTTATCGCTATTCTCCTGCAGCTTAAGATCCAGGATGATCACAAATTCCGTTCCTTTTCCTTTCTCACTGCTTACCTTAATAGTGCCCCCCATTATTTCCACGAGCTTTTTGGTAATTGCCATACCAAGCCCTGTCCCCTCAATCCCCGACTTGAGTGCGCTGCTTTCCCGCTCAAAGGGTTCAAATATATGTTCCATGAACTCACTGGACATACCGATCCCCGTATCCTTAATAGAAAACTCATAAGTACCGTAGCCCATCGCTGCACAGGGTTTCTGACGCATCCGAAAAGAAACACTCCCACCTACGTCGGTAAATTTCACCGCGTTTCCCAGAATATTAATAAATATCTGATTTAGTTTTAGAGGGTCAGCATAAATATCTTCATTGGCAACATCAATGGAGTCAATAAAGAAATCGAGTTGTTTTGCCTTTACTTGAGGCTGAATAATATTTGCCAGAGTATGAAGGAGCTCCGAAAGGTTACATTCCTGCTCCTGAATCTGCACCTTCCCACTTTCAATCCGGCTCATATCCAGTATATCATTGATCAGGCTTAGGAGATGACTGCTGGAGGACATAATTTTATCAAGACAATCCTTCACCCGCTCCACATTATCCAGATGACTCGCTGCTATCGCTGAAAAACCGATAATGGCATTCATTGGTGTCCTCATATCATGGGACATATTGGAAAGGAACGTAGTTTTTG
>JAFLRN010000063.1:8280-15728 GCA_022511385.1 Acetatifactor sp. | reverse complement strand
AATATCTTGAGATCTTCCTTGACGAGACCAAGGAGCACTTGCAAAATTTGAACACAAGGATTCTGGAACTGGAGTCCGATCCTGAGAATGCGGATACGATCAACGAGATTTTCCGTGCGGCGCACTCTCTGAAAGGTATGGCTGGCACCATGGGTTATAAGCGGATGCAGAACCTGACCCATGATATGGAGAACGTATTCTCTGAGGTGCGGAATGGCACCATTAAAGTGCTGCCTGAGATGATTGACGTGCTGTTCCAGTGTCTGGATGCCCTGGAGGAGTATACGGATAATATCCAGACCTCTGCTGACGAGGGAACGAACGATAACGATGCCCTGATCAAGAAGCTGACCGATATTCTGAACGGCGGTTCAGGCAGCGATGCATCTGCGAAAGAACCCGCTGCTGCATCTGCTTCTGTGGAAGCAGCGACAGCAGGTAACAATAAATGGGACTTAGTCCATCTTGACAGTTCCCAGGTCGCAGTCATAAAGGAAGCCCAGGGCCAGGGCAAGAAGGTCTATGGCATTAATGTGGTCGTGCAGGAAAGCTGTATCCTGAAAGCGGCAAGAGCATTTCTGGTGTTCAAGGCCGTGGAGGAGCTGGGAGAAATTATTGTGTCCGATCCCAGCGCACAGGATGTGGAGGATGAAAAGTTTGACAGGGACTTCACCCTGCTGGTGCTGTCTGATGCAGAACTTGACAGTATCATCACGGCAGCTGAGAGCGTGTCTGAAATAGAGAGAGCGACGGGAGCGCTCCTTTCACTTGAAAACAACAAGAATACAGAGCCGGAAGAGGTTCCTGAACCGGAAGAAAGTCCAAAGCCGGAAGTGAAGAAGGAAGAAAAAGAGGAGAAAAAGCCTGCTCCTGCGGAAGTACCTGCAGCAGCAAAGCCTGCAGCGGCAAAGCCTGCAGATAATAAGAAACCTGCTGCTTCAAAGCCAGTGGTAAACCGCACTGTGCGCGTAGACATTGAAAAGCTGGATGCCCTGATGAATCTTGTCAGCGAGCTGATCATAGCAAAGAATTCCCTGGTGTCCTCTGCCAGTCAGGAGCAAGCGGCCAGCACTGCGGCCAACAGCAGCTTCAACGAGCAGATAGAGTATCTTGAGAGTGTGACCACAAACCTTCACGAGTCTGTGATGAAGGTGCGAATGGTGCCTATTGAGAGCGTGGTGAATAAGTTCCCGAGAATGATCCGTGACCTCTCTAAGAAGCTTGATAAGAAAATGGAACTGTATATGACCGGTGAAGAAACCGAGCTGGACCGCACCGTGGTAGATGAGATCGGCGACCCTCTGATGCATTTGCTGAGAAATTCCGCCGACCACGGACTGGAATCCGCAGAGGTTCGTGAACAGCGCGGTAAGCCTGCTGTTGGTTCCATCTATCTGGACGCATATCAGGATGGCAACAATGTCGTGATCGATGTGAGAGACGACGGTAACGGTATTGATGTGGAGGCTGTGAAACAGAAGGCTATTGACAGAGGTACCATCACTGCCGAGCAGGCCGTGAATATGACGGATAAAGAGATCATAGATCTTCTGTTCCTTCCCAGTTTCTCCACTGCAAAGCAGGTGACAGATGTGTCAGGCCGTGGCGTCGGCCTTGATGTGGTGAAGTCCAAGATTGAGTCCCTGAGCGGCGAGGTAGAAGTGAAATCCAAGCTGGGTGAGGGTAGTACCTGGACAATC
This sequence comes from Acetatifactor sp., assembly GCA_022511385.1. Lineage (GTDB taxonomy): Bacteria > Bacillota > Clostridia > Lachnospirales > Lachnospiraceae > Acetatifactor. The sequence continues at coordinate 14,028 of JAFLRN010000063.1, read as the reverse complement.
CGTCTGCCTCTGACACTGGCTATCATACAGGCTCTGATGGTGGTGGTAGGCGATGAAAAGTATGCTATTTCCCTGGGATCCATACAGACTTTGGAGGATATTCCGCCCAGCAATATTAAGCTTGTGCAGAATAAGGAGGTTATCCATCTCCGCGGTAATGTCATCCCTCTGATCCGCTTGAATGAAGTTTTGGATGTGGAGAGTAAGCGGGCTGAGGATGAGAATCTGATCGTCGTTATCGTGAAGAAGGGTGACAAGACAGCAGGTCTGGTAATTGATGAGCTGATCGGCCAGCAGGAGATTGTTATCAAGTCCCTGGGCAAGTATGTGAAGCAGTGTAAGTTTATCAGCGGCGCAACTATTCTGGGCGACGGAGAGATCGCCCTGATCCTGGATGCTAACGCGCTGATCTAAGGAAGGGAGTATAGATATGGAGTTGAGTGCAAACGTCAATAAAAATGTTCCTGAGGAGGAGCGTCAGCGCTCTGTGGAGATGATTCAGTACATTGTGATCCGCCTGGGAGAGGAACAGTACGGAATAGACATACGGAATATTGAAACCATCACCAGGATGCAGCATGTCACTCGTGTGCCTAAAATGCCGGCTTACCTGAAGGGAGTTATCAATCTCCGCGGTGTTGTGATTCCCGTGTTGAGCATGCGCCTGCGGATGAATCTGGCGGCCGATGAGATCACAAAGAATACCAGGATCCTTGTGCTGAACCTGGAACAGGAAGGTAATGTTGGATTTATTGTGGACGAGGTGAAGGAAGTTGTCAGCCTCAATGTGGACGATATTGAAAAGATCGGGGACGGCAATAAGGAAGGCAAAGCCAGCCTGATCAATGGAGTGGGTAAGCATAATGGTGAGCTGATCTCCTTATTTGATCTAAATGCGATCAGCTTGGAAGGTTAAGTGTAAAGTGTTTTTGAAAGGAGACAGTTCCCATGGGTGATATGACATTGGAACAAGTTACAGATAATTATTACGATGTCTTGAAAGAAATAGGTAACATTGGCGCGGGAAATGCGATGACAGCATTGTCGCAAATGCTTCAATGCAAGGTGGATATGCAGGTACCCCAAGTCAGGCTGCTGGAATTTTCTGCCGTGGGAGACATGATGGGCGGCGAAGAACAGATCATGGTAGGCGTATTCCTGGGTGTGGAGGGTGATATTACCGGAAGCATGATGTTTATGGTGGAGGAGGAGAGTGCCCGTCATCTGATTCAAAAGATAACGATGGGGATGATGCCGGCAGGTTCTGAGTTTGAGGAGATGGGCCTGTCTGCCATGAAGGAAGTGGGCAATATAATCACAGGAGCCTATTTGAATTCTCTTTCCACACTGACCAACTTAAAAATTTTTCCTACACCTCCGGCATTGACTGTGGATATGGCCGGCGCAATTTTGAGTGTTCCGGCGATTCAGTTTGGTATTTATGGAGATAAAATACTGTTGATTCAATCAAAATTTTATGATGAGATAGAGTTGGATGGGTATTTTATTTTAATACCTGATCTGGAGTCTTATGCCAAGATCCTGACGGCGCTTGGGCTGCCGGTCATCTAAAACTTTATTAAACTAATGGCATAAAGGATATGGAAGTGGCTCATGAGTGAGATAATCAAAGTGGGAATGGCGGACTTAAAGACATGTGTGAGTCCCAATGGGGTAACAACGCTGGGGCTTGGCTCCTGTGTCGGAATAGCTATCCGGGATCCGGCTACGAAAATCGGGGGGTTGGCGCATGTGATGCTGCCTGACAGTACCGCCATCAGAAATGGATATTTAAATACTGCAAAATTTGCAGATACAGGCATTGTTGAGCTGGTAAAGCAGATGGAAAAGATGGGGGCAAAGCGCAGCCGCATGGTAGCCAAAATTGCGGGGGGCGCAACCATGTTTTCCTTTCAGGGCGATAGTTCGACCATGGGACAGGTGGGACAGCGGAATGTGGAAGCGACCAAGGCGAAACTGAGAGAACTGAACATTCCCATCCTTGCGGAAGATACAGGTGCTAACTACGGAAGAACGGTAATTTTCTATCCGGAGACAGGAGCATTTCACATTCGTTCAGTGGGTAAAGCGGAATCAATCATCTGATGCTGCATGATGGCAGCAGAAAAGGGGAAATATGTACAGAAAGAATTTACCTCTGCTTCTGATGCTGACGGCGGGCGCTGTCACCTGCATTATTACTTTCATCAGAAAATATTCCATGTTGGAAAAGCTGGTGTCGCTCTTTGTGGTGATGCTGATTTTCTTTCTACTGGGAAGTGTGCTGAAGTGGACGCTGGATTATTTTGATGCCCAAAATGAAAAGCGCCGGCTGGAAGAGGGCGAGGTTATCGAGAAGGAAGCCGAAGACCAGGAGGACGGACAGGGTCCGACACAACAGGAACCGTCAAAGGAAGAAGGGGCGCCGGGGCAGAGCGAGAGTTGAAACGGTTCCGCAGCAAGGATATAATATGACTGGAAAGGAGCAGGTTTCATGGATGAGACAGGCAGAAAAAAACTGCTTGAAGAATATGCTAAGACAAAATCACCGGAAGCCAGAGAGAAGATCATTCTAGAGTATGCTCCTCTTGTCAAGGTCGTCGCCGGAAGGCTAAGTATGTACCTGGGTTATAATGTGGAATATGAGGATATGGTGAGTTATGGTATATTTGGTTTAATAGATGCCATAGATAAATTTGACTATCTGAAGGAGGTCAAGTTTGAAACATATGCCAGTCTCCGTATCAGAGGCGCCATACTGGACCAGATTCGCCGAATGGACTGGATTCCCAGAACAATCCGTCAGAAACAGAAGCGGATAGAGGCCGTGATCCGGGAGGTGGAGCAGAATACCGGAAGAAGTGCGACAGATGAAGATATTGCCAAAGGTCTTGGAATTACTGATGACGAATATCTTGACTGGCAGTCCCAGATGAAGATTACGGGGCTTGTATCACTGAACGAATACATGGAACAGGGCAGTGATGTACCCCGGGATTACAACAGGAATACCTCCTCCAGCTTTGAGTCGCCGGAGGAGAAGGTGGAAAAGGAGGAGCTTACCAAAGTACTTGGGGAAGCTCTAAAGTTGCTTACAGAAAAAGAGCAGAAGGTAATAACTCTGTACTATTACGAGGAGTTGACTCTGAAAGAAATCAGCAATATTTTGGAGGTATCAGAATCCAGGGTTTCACAGCTGCATACCAGGGCGTTGCAGAAGATGAGATCGAAGATGGGGAATTATATGGGAATTCTTTCAGATAATTAGTTTTGATGATTAAATGGGGATAATACTATGCAGAACGGATACTTTCAGCTGGTGAGTGATCCTGACGGATACGGAATAGCATTATATCAACCCAAGGATGGCGGCGAGTATATTCAGCTAGGGGAACTGTGGGACTATCTGGACGGTCTCGGAATTAGTTATAACAAAGATCAGATAGAGACGCAGCTGCTTGATGAGACGGAGGACAGCGTGTGCCATATAGGCGAAGGCTCTTGTCCTGCTTATCCTGAGTCCTATCAGTTGACTGTTGACCGAGATGGTATGTCGGCAGTTGTTCGCTTTATTCCGCCCTCCATCACGGGAAAAAGAATGACATTGGATGATTTCCTTAAGGATATGCGGTTTAAGGGTATTACCTTTGGCCTTCAAATGGAGGTTTTGCGGAGTCATTTTAACACAGCGGGAAAATATTGTGAGGATCTGCTGGTAGCCGTGGGTCAGGATCCTGTGCAGGGTCAGGATGCACAGATTGTATATTGCTTCAATACAGATATGCACAGAAGGCCCAAGCAGCGCGAAGACGGCAGTGTAGACTATTTTCAGATGACTACCATCAACCAGTGTCGAAAAGGTGATGTTCTGGCGCAGATCATTCCCGAGCAGCGCGGAACAGATGGCCATGATGTCTATGGAAAGGTAATTAAAGCCAGAGAAGTACGCCGTGCGACATTGAAATTTGGGAGAAATATAGAGCTTTCAGAAGATGGGCTTGAAATTACCTCCCTGGTGGACGGACATGTGGCCCTGGTGGACGACAAAGTGTTTGTGAACGATGTCTACGTGAGCAAGGGTGTGGATGTGTCCACCGGAAATATTGACTATGAAGGAAGCGTTCAGGTGGACGGCAATGTAGCCGAGAACTACGAGATAAAAGCAGGCGGAAATGTTATCATCAACGGCCTTGTGGAGGGCGCAAAGGTGGTCGCGGGCGGCAACATCATTATCTCGAAGGGCATGAATGGCATGCAGAAGGGCTTCCTGAAAGCGGGCGGCGATGTTGTAGTGAAATTTCTGGAGAATGCCCGGGTGGCCGCAGGCGGCTATGTGGAGGCGGAGGCGATCATGCACAGCAGGGTTTCTGCGGGCGGCGATGTTAAAGTGACAGGCCGTCGAGGCGTCATTGTGGGCGGATACGTTCAGGCTGGTGTTAAGATCACGGCAAAGACCATTGGAGCTGGTATGGGATCTTCCACAATATTGGAAGTGGGTGTGAATCCGCTGCTCAAGACACAGTACAGCCGTATGCAGAAATCCCTTGAAGACCTGACTAAGACCGTGGCAAACGCTCAGGTAATCCTCGACAACTTTAAGGAAAAGATATCAAAGGGTTTTCAATACAATGATGGTCAGTTGAAATACATGAAAAGCGTGGCCAAATTGGTGGAGGAAAAGGGAGCTGAACTGGTGCAGATGAACCATCGAATGGAGAGGTTCCGTGCCATGATGGAGATTCAGAAACAGGCAGAGGTTATTGTCAACAGCGAGATTCATCCCGGAACCACTATCATTATCGGGGACGCCACCAGAACCATTCAGTCTTCTTTCCACTTTTGCAAGTTTATCAGGGAAAAGGGCGATATCACGATGAAACCTCTCTAGTAAGAAATAATATTGTATTACTCAGTCAGTTGAAAGGAGTCGGTGGCACATGGCATTCGGAGCGATAGAATTAACAACCATTACCAGGGCGCATGATTATACAACAGTCAAGCATAACGAAGACAACAAGGGATTTGTGGACCAGACGAATTTTAGCCAGCAGGTGCAGAAAACCACGGAGCAGCATATCCGCCAGGTGCACGGCAGCGATGATTCAGACTGGCATCAACAGAATCCCGACGCAAAAGAAAAAGGCCGTAACGAGTACCAGGGTGACGGTGGAAGACGGCGAAAGCAGGGAGCGCAGGAACGGGTCGTGGTAAAAGGCCATACCGGCTTCGATATGAAAATCTGAGGTTTGTGAGCCGCTGCAATGGCGGCGGGAAAGAGGATAGATGGATGTGATTGAGATCATCCTGCTGATAGTGGGAGGAATCATTTTAGTATTGAGCTTTTTGATCCCTTCCAGGGATGATAATGAACAGATGCAGGCGGCGCCCACAGCAAAGGAAGAGATAAAGGAGCTGGTGAGCCGTGAGATGGACTCCGTGAAGGGACATGTGGACGATGTGGTGGACGAGGCTGTAACCTATGCCATGGAAAAGACGGAACGTTCGCTTGAGCGCTTGTCCAATGAAAAAATCATGGCTATCAACGAGTACTCTGATACCGTGTTGGCTGAAATTCACAGAAACCATGAGGAAACTATGTTCCTCTATGATATGTTGAATAGCAAGCATAATAATCTGAAGAATACTGTCTCCGAGGTGAATCGCACCATGAAGGAGGCTGAGGAGACAGTGAACAATATACAGCGTCTGACGCCGGAAAGCAATATACAGCGTCTGACGCCGGAAAGC
>JAFLRN010000063.1:0-8180 GCA_022511385.1 Acetatifactor sp. | reverse complement strand
GCAATATACAGCGTCTGACGCCGGAAAGCAATATACAGCGTCTGATGCCGGAAAGTAATGTACAGCGTCTGACACCGGAAGTGACGGAGACGCCTAAGGCTGCTTTTGTGAGAACCGCGGAGGAGCAGATGGCCAAAGCGGCGAAGATGGCGGAGGAAATTCCGTTTAAGTTTGTTGAGCTGACTGCAGAGCCCAGGAAGAACAACTCCTTGGGTAACTTCAATGGGCGTATTCTGGAGCTTTACAGCCAGGGGAAAGACGATATCCAGATTGCAAGGGAACTGGGATTAGGTGTAGGTGAGGTCAAGCTTGTGATCGATCTCTTTGACAGTCAGATGTAAGCTGCGTTTACTGGTGCAGTGCCGGTACGTATGGAAATAGTTTTGGAGGAATTGTGTGAAAAGGCGATATTATTTGAAAGGCCTTGTCAGAGGGGTTGGCATAGGCATAGTGTTGACAGCTCTGATCATGGGAATGACAGTAAAGGCACAGCAGCCGACAGATGCGGAAATCCGTTCCAAAGCGCTGGCCTTAGGGATGGTGGATCCCAATTCCCTCAGCCTGTCGGATGTGGGCAAATCGTCTGGAGCTTCTCCGTCCGGTCAAGGCTCTGGCGAGTCGGGGCTGCCAGAGAAGGATGAGACCCCTTCCGCCAGTCAAGCACCAGGTGCGACACAGCAGCCCGGTGATGAAGGGGAAATAACTTCCCCAAGTCCATCACCTGATGAACCGCCGGCTGGGAATGAAGAGGAGATAACTTCCCCGAGTCCCTTGCCTGACGAGACTCCGTCTCCAAGTCCGTCACCTGTGGAGACACAGCCGCCTGTGCCGGAGAGAGAGACCATTACTATCGTGATTGTCAGGGGAGACAGTTCCTACACGGTGAGCCGCCGTTTGGAGGAAGCTGGCTTGGTGGAGAATGCCCGTGAGTATGATTCCTATCTGGTTCACAATGGCTATTCCCAAACCATCCGGACAGGTACCTACAGGATCCCTCTGGATGCCACATGGGAGGAGATTGCGGATATTATCGCATAATGATTTTGTTGAACTAGTACAATGATTTACTTTGAGGGGTAAGGAATGGCAATGACAAAAGCAAAAATTCATAAGATCAGGCTGCTGCAAATTTTATTGCTGCTTTTTTGCTTCCTTTTTTGGGGATTGTCTGTTAATGCTGATGAATCTTCCGGCAGGGTGCTTTTCATTAGCTCTTATTCTTATGCTTGGGATTCTGTTCAGTTACAGATTGAAGGAATGCAGGATGTATTCGGCCAGGATGTGGTGTTGGACTATGAGTTTATGGATACCAAGCGTGTGAGCGATGAGGAAGCCCTTCAGCTGTTTCATGACGGTTTAAAATATCGATTGGAGCATGTTCCGCCCTATGATGTAGTGATACTGGGGGACGATGCAGCGCTTCTGTTCGCCATGGAGTACCAGGAAGAACTGTTTCCGGGGATTCCATTGGTCTTTGAGGGTGTAAACGATGAAGAGCTGGCTGTCAGTGCTGTCGAAAATCCATACATAACTGGAATTATAGAAGTGTGTTCGGTAGATAAAAACATTGAGTTGGGTTTGGCTATTAATCCCAAGGCAACGAAGGTAGTGGCTATTCTGGATGACACGATCACAGGAGAAGCGGAGCGGAAAAATTTTTACAGCTATGCAGCGAACTACCCCAATTTAATTTTTAGTGAGATCAATACCTCTTCGCTGTCGACCACCAGACTGCGGCAGGCAATCCGCACGGTAAATCAGGACAGTATTCTGATCTATGCATCGATGACGGAAGATGCCAGCGGTGTGCTGTATACCAACCGGGAAGCAGTGGCGATGTTGTATGAGACGGCGAAGGTACCCGTGTATCGCATGGTAGAGGGCGGCATAGGTGAAGGTGTCCTGGGCGGAAATATCGTTTCTATGCATGAGACCGGCTGTTTGGCAGGGCAAATTGCTATGGATATTATTGGTGGTGCCGATGTCAGTCAGATAGGTATTATGGAAAGCCCTAATGTTTATTGCGTTGACATGGATATTATGACGAAATTTGACATAAATCCTTCTGTGCTGCCTGAGAACACGATACTCATCAATGACCGGGGGAGTTTTTTCCAGCATTACAGGGAGGTTCTGATTCCCGGAATTGTCCTGCTGGTAATGCTTATGGGAGTGGTTTTGGTAGTCTGTGTGGATAATCTGAGACGAAGAAAGATTCTCAGCCAGCTGGAGAATGCCAGAAAGACCATTGAGACGGCTTCCCAGCATGATTTTCTGACAGGAATCTCCAACCGAAGCAAATTTATGAGTGATCTTACCGAGCTGATAGAGCAGGAGGTACCCTGTACAGTCATAATGATGGATATTGATGATTTCAAGCATATTAATGACAGCATGGGACATAAGGCCGGTGACGAAGCCCTTCAGCAGGTTGCATCGCGGATGAAAGAAATGGAGTCCCAGATCCTGACACCTTACCGTTATGCAGGAGACGAGTTCATTATGATCCTGCGGAGCAGTCAGGATAAAATTGTTGAGAAGACAGCTTACCAGTGTAGACAGATATTCACCAAGCCATTTATATTGAATAAGACAAAGTCGAAGATATGTGGAAGTATCGGAATTGCCTCATACCCGAAGGACACAGAGAATCTGGAAGAGCTTATTATCTTTGCGGATGCTGCCATGTATCAGGTAAAACGAAACGGAAAGAACGATTTCGCATTCTACCGTAAGGAACCGCAAGGGGAGGCCTGAGGGCCTCCTTTTCTTATATAGTGCGCCTCACCAGCGCACTTCTTTTTTCCTTAGAAATAGGTATGGAATTATCGGGGAAAAGTTGTTATAATCAGACATGGGGTATTTGGAGGGTGGATAGGAAATGGCAGCCAAGAAATATTATGGTGTAAGACAAGGAAAAGTAATAGGCGCTTTCAATTCCTGGCAGGCCTGTAAGGATTCTGTGGACGGATATCCGGGGGCGGAATACAAAGGGTTTTCCACTCTGGAGGAGGTTCAGGATTATCTGGGGGAGCAGTTCTGCGCACATTTTGAACTTCAAGAGCCTTCGGAGAAGGTTTCGGAGGAGCTTACGGAAGAGTTTCCGGAGGAGCTTCCCGCTGAGGGCTGTCTGCTGGCCTATGTGGACGGCAGCTATGACGATACCTTGAAGAAATACGCATTTGGCTGTATCTTTATTTTGCCGGATGGAAGGATATATGCGGAGTACGGAAACGGTGACAATGCCCAGTCCCTGCAGCACAGGAATGTGACAGGAGAGATGCTGGGGGCCATGTATGCGGTGAAATTCGCCATGCTGAACGGTTTTACCGGGCTGGAGCTTCGATATGACTACCAGGGAATTGAGAAATGGGTCACAGGGGAGTGGCGCGCCAGAACAGAGCTTACCGGTAAATATGCTGCCGCCATGCGGGAGTGGGCCCGAAGCATTGAAATACGTTTTACCAAGGTGGAAGCCCATACCAATGTATATTATAATGATCTGGCGGACAAAATGGCCAAGACAGGCCTGAGAATGGGAAACGGCGTACCAAAGGTGCGTCGGATAGAGGACATGGAAGAGTATCATGGAACAGATGCGGTTGAATAAATTTCTGGCCCACTGTGGCATCTGCTCCAGGCGGGATGCGGACCGGCTGATCGAACAGGGTGAAGTGCAGGTGAACGGCGCTTTGGCAAAGCCTGGTCAGACTATCATGGAAACGGATCAGGTAACAGTCTCGGGCAAACTGGTGAAGGCGGTTGATCGGACAGTGGTGCTTGCCTTTTACAAGCCTTTGGGCGTGACCTGTACGGAGAAGGATCCTCATGCAGAGAAAATCATTTCTGATATCATTCCTTATCCGATACGGGTCACTTACGCGGGACGGCTGGACCGGGATTCGGAAGGTCTTCTCCTTCTTACCAACAACGGAGATCTGATCCAGGCCATGATGCGAGGGGCCAACAGACATGAAAAAGAATATCTGGTAAAGGTGGACAAAGAAATAACGTCCGATTTTTTATCTAAAATGTCAAGTGGTCTTTATTTAAAGGATTTAGATGTTAAAGTTCGGGAATGTGAACTGGAAAAAGTAGGAAAATATACATTCCGCATCATTTTGACCCAAGGGATCAACAGACAGATCCGGAGGATGTGCGCTGCCTGCGGCTATCAGGTGCGAAGCCTGAAACGTGTCAGAGTGATGCACATCACTCTGGGGGATCTAAAGCCGGGGGAGTATTGTGAATTGTCGGAAGCGGATGTGATGCGGTTGTATCAGGACTGTGGCATCAAGCCAATATAAAATGAATTTGTCAGGATGGTATACAAGATGCAGAACGAAAAGGTTGAACGGATCAAATATCTTGTGGAGGCCCTGAACAGGGCTGCAAAAGCTTATTATGCTGAGGACAGGGAGATCATGAGTAATTATGAATATGATGCTCTCTATGATGAATTGCAGACTCTGGAGCAGGAGACGGGGATGGTGCTGGCGGACAGTCCCACCGTGAACGTGGGTTACGAGGCTGTGGAGGAGCTCCCTAAGGAGCGACATGAAAGTCCCATGCTGTCTCTTGGAAAGACGAAAAGCCGCGAGGAGCTGCGCGACTGGTTGCAGGGTAATCCTGCAATTTTAAGCTGGAAACTGGACGGATTGACCATAGTATTGACGTATATTGACGGAAAACTTGCAAAAGCAGTCACTAGAGGAAACGGGGAAATCGGTGAAGTGATCACCAACAATGCAAGGACTTTCAAAAACCTGCCCCTTTCGATTCCCTTTGCGGGACAGTTAGTTCTTAGGGGAGAGGCAGTGATCAGCTATTCTGACTTTGAGAAGATCAATGAGTCCATCGAAGATGCGGAAGCAAAATACAAGAATCCACGAAATCTGTGCAGCGGCTCTGTGCGCCAGTTGAACAATGAGATCACAGCCAGGCGAAATGTGCAGTTTTATGCCTTTTCTCTGGTGAATGCGGAAGGTGCGGATTTTCACAATTCCCGGCAGGAGCAGTTTACATTTTTGAAGGAACAAGGTTTTCAGGTAGTGGAACATTACCTGGTAACGGAGGACAATATTCTGGAGACTGTGGAGCACTTTGAGAAAAAGATCGATGGCTACGACATTCCTTCGGACGGTCTGGTGTTGACCTACGAGGATATCGCCTACGGCCAGTCCCTGGGCCGAACCGCAAAATTCCCACGGCATTCCATTGCTTTTAAATGGGCGGACGAACTGCGGGAGACAACACTCAAAGAGATCGAGTGGAGCGCCAGCCGCACAGGTCTGATCAATCCTGTGGCAATTTTCGAGCCTGTGGAGCTGGAAGGGACAACAGTGAGCAGGGCTTCCGTGCACAATATCAGCATTCTGCGGGCATTAAAACTGGGCATCGGCGACCATATTACCGTTTACAAAGCCAATATGATCATCCCACAGATTGCGGAGAACCTGACGGGGAGCGATACACTGGAGATTCCCAAGAACTGTCCTGTCTGCGGCGGAGAAACGGAAATCCGGCAGGTGAACGAGGTCCAGACCCTTTACTGTGTCAATCCGAAATGTCCGGCAAAGCAGATCAAGGCTTTTTCCTTGTTTGTGAGCCGTGATGCCATGAACATTGACGGTCTGTCAGAGGCAACGCTGGAAAAGCTGGTGGATATGGGCTTCATCCAGGAGTATGCGGATTTGTTTCATTTAGGCCAATATAAGGAGCAGATTGCTAAGATGGAGGGATTTGGCGAGAAATCCTGCCAGAATCTGCTGGACAGCATAGACAGGGCCCGGGAGACCACGCTGCCCAGGCTGATCTATGGGCTCGGTATCGAGAATATCGGCGTGGCTAATGCCAAGATGCTTTGCCGATATTTCGACTATGACTTGGAGAAAATGTGCCATGCGGATGTGGAGACACTTAGTGCCGTAGAGGGCGTGGGCGAAGTAATTGCTACAGCTTTTGTGGAATATATGCAGAATCCGGATAACATAGAGAAAATGGAGAAACTTCTGCCGCAGCTGCATATTGAGATTCCGAAGGTGGAAGAGGGCAGTCAGACCTTAAAGGACCTTAGCTTTGTGGTAACGGGCAGCCTGAACCACTTTGCCAGCAGAAACGATTTAAAGGATCTGATCGAGCAGCGGGGCGGCAAGGTGACAGGAAGCGTCACGAGTAAGACCACTTGTCTGATCAACAACGATATCAGCTCATCCTCATCTAAGAATAAGAAGGCAAAGGAGCTGGGTGTACCCATCCTGTCGGAAGAGGACTTTTTAAGGCAGTATGATATTCCTATGGGAGAATGAGGAATCGTCAGCCCGTAGGCACAGTGACAGTCATCATAAGATATCGGGCGTACAATATCGGTCATACGCAGATAAGGCAGATAATGCGAATATCGCGGACAAACGGATGGCGCAGATAAGCGGATAACGAATTGAAAGATAGATAATATGTAGATGCAAGGGGAACTAATATATGCCGATCAAAACACAGAGTGATCTGCCTGCAAAGGAGATCCTGGAAAATGAAAATATATTTGTGATGGATGAGTTTCGGGCGACCCATCAGGACATTCGTCCGCTGCAGGTACTGATCCTGAACAATATGCCCATCAAGCAGGACACGGAGCTCCAGCTTCTGCGTGCGCTTTCCAACACGCCCCTGCAGGTGGATGTGACATTTATGAATGTAAAGAGTCATGTGTCAATTAATACTTCCGCCAGCCATTTAAACAAATTTTACACCACTTTGGACGAGATCAGGGACCGTCGGTTTGACGGTATGATCGTCACAGGCGCACCGGTGGAGGATATTGCCTTCGAGGAGGTGGACTACTGGGAGGAAATCTGTGAAATCTTTGACTGGGCGGAAAGCCATGTGACATCTACTCTGCATATTTGTTGGGCAGCCCAGGCTGGACTGTATCATTATTATGGAATCAACAAGACGGCATTGCCCCAGAAGCTGTTCGGCATCTACGAGCACAAGGTGGCGAACCGCAAAATACCGTTGGTGAGAGGATTTGACGATGTATTTCTTGCACCTCACAGCCGGCATACGGAGACATCGGCAGAGGCCATTCATGGCTGCAAGGAACTGACTGTGCTGGCAGAGTCTCCTGTGGCGGGGGTGTTCCTTGCAATTGCAGAGGAGGGGAAAAAAATCTTTGTCACAGGCCATCCGGAGTATGACAGATACACGCTGCGAAATGAGTACCAGCGCGATCTGAGCAAAGGGCTTCCCATCCAGGTGCCTTACAATTATTTCCCCGACAATGACCCGCAGCAGAAGCCGCTGCTGCAGTGGCGGTCGCACAGTAATAATCTTTACAGCAACTGGCTGAATTATTATGTATATCAGATCACGCCTTATGATCTGGAGGAACGGTCTGGGGCGATATGGATTTAATATGACCAATAAAGGGGTGTTGCATAAATAATTTCGGTTAATATGCAGCGCCTCTTTCTGTATTGATATGCACCTAAATAGGGAACTTGCAGGAGCCAGAATGGCTGGAATGAAGGCGATTCAAGCGAAATGGTATACGAATCAGCATCCTCATAAGCGTGAAAGCATGGCTGGTTTCTTAACAGCCGAAGAACCGCTCGATATTTTGCAATATATATAGGGGTCAAGCGGTGGTGTGAGAGGACGGATATTGGAAATATCTTTATATCGCATATAAATGCAGTGTCTTAAACGAATATTAATCAACATTAAACAAATCTTTATAGAATTAAAGCTTCTGAAATGTTATCCTAAATGAAGGGCAGAAAATATTTCTCATATAGTATGAAGGGATGGTTACTGCCCCTTCATTTTAGGAGACAAAAATATTATGAAATGCAAAAAGATTCTATTATCAATATTTATGATAGTCATCCTTTCCTGTGCAGGGTGCAAGGGAAGTTCTAAAGCTCCTGAATTGGAAGCAGCGTATGGCACTAAAGACAGTGAGACTGAAGGTAGTGAAGCTGCAGACAGTGAGACGGAGAAAATTCTATTACAACCCCATCAGTGGCGGCAGGGCTTTTTGGAGAAAGCTTCCATGTCGTCCCAGGAAAAGCCATATTACGACATGAGGAGACTTGACATCCGGCAGCCAGAGATGGACTTCTCCTATGTTGAGAGAAAGGATGTTGCCGCATATGCCTGGGATGCCAGGTATGTCCTGA
>JAFLRN010000062.1 GCA_022511385.1 Acetatifactor sp. | reverse complement strand
AAAATAACATTTGACAGCACCTCTCTGCCGTTTTTCACAACAGAGGCTGCTGTCTCATCACAGGAGCTCTCGATCGCAAGGATCAGAACATCCTCATTGTTCTGCTGTCCCAATTTCAGAATCCGCCTTTACTTTATTACATATTATATAAATTATTTTATAAGATTTACATTGTCGGCATTATCTTCCGTATTATTTTCGGTATTCTCCTTAACATAATCCCAACCATAAATCTTCCAAAGTCTGTTTTCATCCCTGCGCAGCAGATAAACCTTGCCCATCTGTTTCGTGACACCTTCATCTATGATGTTATAACTGCAGGTCAGACGAGCAAACTCATATCCATCCTCTTGGAAGGTATCAACATTTATTGAGGACGCTACTGCAACATTGACAATCTTGCGTCCCTGGCCCTTAAATCTCTCCACATCCGCTTTCAGATTGATCAGATAATCGGGGAGTCCATTAATCTCCAACAGCTCTTTATCATAGAGCTCTCTCGCCCTCATTCCCAGAGCCTCCAGATCTTCATCCGTAGTGTCATCCGCATAGAAACATTTTTCAAGCTCGACGTAGTATCTTATGACCTCCCTGGGAGTTCCGGGATAATTAGAGGACAGATCCCTGTTCAAAACCTTCTCCACCTGCGTCATGGCAGCCTCCCGCTCCTGCTGGTCTTTGTCAGACAGAAAGGCAAACACCCCCACCACGCCTGTGATCACCACCAACAATACTATTGTCACAATCTTCGTCGTCTTACTCATGCTTCCTCGCTTCCATTGCCGCCAACCGTCATCATCGCAACCGCCTTACAGCAATCACTCCTCTTCAAAGTTCAACTCCACCGTTCTTCCATCTTTTGCAGCCACAGCGCCCGGAAATATCTTCCGCACATCTCCCATATACTCTTCCGGCCGGATCAGGGAGGGGCTGTAATGAGTCAGCCACAGCTCCGGCACCTGGGCTGCCTTTGCGATCCTGGCCGCCTCAAACATGGTCATATGCTTGTTTTCCCTGGCTTTTACCAGCTTGTCAGGCTCCCCGTACATACCTTCCAAGATCAGCAGATCCGATCCCAACGCATTGGCTGTGATGGTATCCACAGGTCGTGTGTCCGTACAATATGTAACTTTCAAGCCTTTTCTCTTTTCTCCCAGCACCATATCCGGGGTATAAGTCCGTCCATCCTGCTCTATGATCTCTCCCTTCTGAAGTCTATTCCAGAGCTTCAGGGGAATCTGCTGCTCCAGGGCGCGCTCCTTGTCAAAGCGGCCGCCTCTGTCAACCATCATGCTATAACCATAGCATAACACACTATGGCTCACCTTGAAAGCCTTAATCCGAAATCCGTCAAAAGAAAATTCCTGCTCCGCCTCCGTAATCTCCTGATACTGAATCTCAAAGGGCAGCTCCGGTGCTATGACCCGCAGAGCATTGACTGCTCTGATCAACCCCTTGGGCCCTATCAGAAGCAACGGCTCTGTGCGCTCTGCATTGCCCATGGTCAGAAGCATTCCCGGCAGACCACTGATATGGTCTGCATGGTAATGGGTGAAACAGATAATATCGATGGGCTTGGGACTCCATCCCTTCTCCCGCAGAGCGATCTGGGTTCCCTCACCGCAGTCGATCAATATGCTCTTTCCATTGTACCGAAGCATCAACGAGGTGAGCCATCGGTGGGGCAGAGGCATCATACCGCCAGTGCCCAGCAAGCTTACATCCAGCATGTCATTACTCCAGATTCTAAAGTTATAAAAGGAATTACCGTTCAACCCTCACATCTTAGTCTTTGCTCATCCACAGGGTTACAGACGAGATAAACAGTGAAAATTCCGTACCGTCACGGTTTTCCACCGTTTATCATGTCTGCCTGAATCTTTTACAGAAGCTCTGTCACAGCCTTCTCCTCCACAGGAACTGCAAACTGTGCGATCACACTGTCATAGCAGTCCTCACAGAGATCAAAATGGTGGATACTGCCGTCCTTCCGGCTGAAATAGCCGAAGGCGGCTGTGGCGGAAAAGCATCCTTCCTTCAGGCATCCGTCCTCCACCTTAAGGCTTTTGCCACACCTGTTGCACACCACCTGCATCAGCTTCTTTTCCTCTGCATCACGGTACTTTTGCAATGTTTCCTCCCATTCTGCCGCCTGTGCGGCCACAATCCACATTCAGCAACAAGGTCAGTATAACATAAGTTTCTGCCTGATCGCTGTGGTAATTGTTGCCGTTTAATATCATACGTTATTTAAATTAATTTCAAATTTTATTACGTTTCCACATGATCATGGCATCCTCAACAGGTTTTTCATAAAATCCTGGCCGGATACCCTCTGACCGAAATCCCAATTTTTCATAAATATGTATGGCTGCCCGATTGCTGACCCGTACCTCCAGGGTATATGCCTCAATACCGGAAGCTGCACCTTGCTCCATCAGCTTTTTCAGCATAATCTGGGCAATTCCGCAATTGCGGTACTCCAACGCCACCACCACATTGTCGATAGTGGCCTCATGAAAGCTATCCGTATAGCCACAGCAGCCTGCCAGTTTCCCATCCGCCAATGCAACCAGATAATTACAGTAAGGCCGTAGCAGCAGCTCACGAAAAGCCTCCGCTGACCAGGGCAGGCTAAAGGACTCCGCCTCAATCCTGCTCAGCTCCGAGATATCCCCCTCCCTCAGCTCCCTTACCTTAATCTCCATAATATTTCCATTTTCTCCAAATAATATATCCGCCCTGTTCCAACCATGGAAATACCCCAACGGGATATTTCCCCGATGTAACATAGTAGTTCTTAAGCGGCGTACTTTGACGCCTTAAAACTACTTTGCATCTTGCTCAGCCTGACTTTTTCTGAGATATTCCGGCTTGTGCTCTCCTGCACCAACAATCCGTCCTTCCGCAAAGTAAACCGCACCCAGCGCCGCAATGCAGGCTGCACGCTGCCTGTTGCAGCTTGCAGGAGCCAAACTGTAGGGCACTTTTGCATGCTCCCGTATCAAATCAAGATAAACAGGAACACCGTCTCCCAAAAATATTACTTCCCGACCAATTTCATTCAGCTTTTCCAACAGCTCCACAATATCCATAGGCGCTTGCGGCATCACCGTCTGAAGCTTGAAAACCTCTCCCTGGGGCATAAACTCATAAGCCGCCGTATAGACTTGATTGCGTCTGGCATCCATCAGCGGACAAGCCAGCCTCGCGGTACCCCACAGATTCCACGCTAATCCCTCTAAAGTCGGAACCTCCACCAAGGGCTTATTTAAAGCCAGCCCCAAGCCTTTCGCTGTAGCTGAGCCAATGCGAAGCCCTGTAAAGGAACCGGGACCTGCGGCAATGGCGATGGCATCAACCGTGTTCAGATCCAGCTCTATCATACGCGTAAGCTCCTCCAGCATGGGGAGCAGCGTCTGTGAATGCGTCTTTTTGTAATCAGTGGTGTACTCCGCCAAAAGGATCCCGTCCTCCACCACAGCAACTCCTGCCACCAGACCGGAGCTATCCAATCCCAGTATTTTCATGTCAGCTTACCTTTTCCAACTATATCTATACCGGCATGCCATTCTCGCGAAACAGACGGTTTCATTTCTTCTCCAACGTAATCCGCCGATAGTCAAAACCCTGGGCCAGATCCTTCTCAATCAAAATATGAACCCGGTGTTCAGGCAAAATCTCTTCTATCAGTTCCGCCCATTCCACCATGCAGACGCCCTGCCCATAAATGTAATCCTCCCAGCCGATCTCATCCATCTCCTCCACATCTCCGATGCGGTATACATCAAAGTGATAAAATGGCAGGCGGCCTGTGTCATACATTTGAAGTATCGTAAAGGTGGGACTGCTCACCGGCTCCGAAATCCCCAGTCCTGCAGCAAAGCCCTGAGTAAACAGCGTCTTCCCCACTCCAAGATCACCGGTGAGAGTGTACACCTGACCCGGTCCACACTGCGCCCCCAGCTGTTTTCCAAGTAAATAAGTTTCCTCGGGGCTGTGACTGTGAAAGACTCGTCGGACAGCTGTTTCTTCTATATACATATCAGTTAAATCAATTCGATCTGCTATCTCTCTTTTGATGGCGGTCTCCTTCTGGGCTTTTTTCACCCGCGAATCTTTACTTTATCCGGAGCCATGTGCGTGGAAATCATTTCTATAACAGCTGTTTTTTTGTCTTCAAGCTGTCTTTTGGGAAAAATTGTTGCATTGATCCTGGAAGTATAGACAATGATGCTCCTGCCGGTGGAGACAGCTCTGTACAGCTCCTCCCAGGGATACTGCACACTGTCCTCTCCCTGGGAAATGGTAATGCCGGTATCGTCCATCACATAGTGCAGAGGCTTCTGAAAGCTGGGGTTGCTCAGCACCTGTCTCCTGCTCCTGACAAACAAGGTCCAGGGCAGATACAGCAGCAGGATAGCACCAAGAGCAATAAATGCCCAGCGCTGTGTGCCAATGGCCAGCAGGATCAACAATGCTCCAAAGGTACTTCCCATCACTCCCGCTGCGCTGTTATAGGTATGACGCAGCATGTAGTCATACAAGTCCCCCGCTTCTATTTTAATGTCAAGCTCGATCATCTTCTGCTCTTCTCCTCATATCCGTGACAGGAATACACTCCGCCCCCTAATTCCATGTGAAAAAAGCACATAGTGTACTGTCTCGTTTCTCATAAGATGCACGAGCCAGTACACTAGCAAGCAGGCGTTTGTTTACGTCCTATCTGTCTGAAATTTTACCTTAAATACAAATAAAATGCAAGAGGTAAATCTTATCCCCTCCGCCCGGCCTTCAGGATCGGGCTCAGTGGTTTATAGATCAGCAGAGTTACAATGGAGACACTGGAACCCTTGATCAAGTTCAGCGGCGCCACACAGGCCACTACAAAGCTAACGATGCTGTCCTTGGTCATCAGAGGATTTAATGCGCGGCCGGCAGCCAGGATGTCCTCCAGAGACATATGAAACATTTTAGAGAAAGCAGGAAGCAGATATATAGCGTTGAAAGCAGTTCCAAATACCGTCATGACCAGAGTACCCACAACGCACGCAATAACAGCTGTTTTTTTATTTTTGCGGAAGGCATAAATAACAGAGGCCGGCAGGATCAGACTGCAACCCACTGCGAAGTTTGCCAGATCTCCTACAAATGCTGTGGAAGTACCCTTGATGAACAGCTTCAGCAAAATCTTGATAAACTCCATCATCACACCTGCCGCCGGCCCGTACGCAAAAGCGCCAATCAAAATCGGCAGTTCACTAAAATCCAGTTCATAGAAACTGGGAGCAAAAGGCAGTGGAAACTCAAAGAGCATCAGAATTGTGGAGATGGCGGAGAACATGCCAATCACTGCTATCTTTCTGGTGCCAAAGACGGGTTCCTTCACCCCCCGTACCTTCTGACCAGCTTTCTCCAGGAGAAAAGCAATGACAAAGAGAAGCACAATGATTCCAAAAAAGCTTGCTACATAAAGTGCATTTTCCTCGACCTTGGTAAACAGTTCCTTCATTTTCTTTTTCCTCCATTCTGCCGCTTTCTGCGGCCAATACAGCTCCGCCTGTACGACGGGCCAGTACATAGTTTGTCGGAAAATTCTTCTGCCAGCATGCTGACCCTCGCGGCATTCGCCAAATATGTGCGCAAGCGTCCATACTTGGCTCATTGCTCGCGGGAATAAACAAAAACCCCGAAACCTACTGGTTTCGGGGTAAATACGCACAGCAAAATAACGCATGCTATTTCTTCTTTCATCCAGACTTTACTGTTGGTCCCGGAGTTACACCGAGTCAGCCACAGCGCGTCGGCCTTTCGCCTTCGCCCTGCAGGTCGCGGACTTTACCGCCAGTAGGGAATTTCACCCGACCCCGAAGAATTTTCTTTTCTTATTCCGCGGCAGTCCTCCTGCCACATTGATATCCTACTACGTTGCATGGGAAATGTCAATAACCTTTACTACTTTCACATCCAGCCAGTTACAGGCATACCTACCACACGATGCCGTCACTCGCAGAAAATATACAACTACGACGTCACCGCATTCCCCGTATACAACTGATAATACTTCCCCTTCTGCTCCAACAACTGCTCGTGCGTCCCACGCTCAATAATCCGCCCCTGCTCCAACACTATGATACAGTCGCTGTTCTTGACCGTCGAAAGCCTATGAGCAATGACAAAATTGGTCCGCCCCTTCATCAGCGCGTCCATTCCCTGCTGCACCAGCTTCTCCGTCCTGGTGTCAATAGAACTTGTCGCCTCATCCAGGATCAGCACAGGCGGGTCCGCAATAGCCGCCCGGGCAATGGCAAGTAGCTGCCTCTGGCCCTGGCTCAAATTTGCACCGTCACCGCGAAGCATCGTATTGTAACCGTCGGGCAGACGCCGGATAAACCCATCCGCATTTGCCAGCTTTGCAGCCTTGATCACTTCCTCGTCCGTAGCATCCAGTTTTCCATAACGTATGTTATCCATTACTGTTCCCGTGAACAGATGGGTATCCTGCAGCACAATGCCAAGGGAACGGCGCAGGTCAGCCTTTTTAATCTTGTTCACATTGATGGCATCATACCGGATCTTGCCGTCCTGGATATCATAAAACCGATTGATCAGGTTGGTAATGGTAGTCTTTCCGGCACCGGTAGCGCCCACAAATGCGATCTTCTGACCGGGTTTAGCATACAACTCGATATCGTGAAGGATCATCTTTTCGTCGGTGTAGCCGAAATCCACATGGTCAAACACCACATCACCCTGAAGCTCCGTATAAGTCGTGGTGTCGTCAGCCTTGTGATAATGCTTCCATGCCCAAAGACCGGTTCTCTCCTGACTTTCTGTCAGGCTGCCATCAGTCTGCTTCACCACATTCACCAGCTCCACATATCCCTCGTCGGTCTCCGGTGTCTCATCCATGAGCCGGAATATCCGGTCGCCGCCGGCCAGAGCCATGATAATACTATTTACCTGCATGGTGATCTGGTTGATTGGCATGCTGAAGGATTTGTTCAGGTTTAAGAAACTGGCAAGGGCCCCCAGCGTCAGGCCGGATCCACCCCAAATCGCCAGAAGACCTCCGCTGACCGCACAGACCACATAGTTCAGATTACCCAGCTGGGCGTTTATGGGTCCCATGATATTGGCAAACTTGTTTGCTGAATAAGCGCTCTCATAAAGCTGGTCGTTCAGCTGGTTAAACTGGGCAAGGCTCTCCTCCTCGTGGCAGAATACCTTCACTACCTTCTGGCCTGTCATGGTCTCCTCCACGCAGCCGTTCAAAGCTCCCAGAGATCTCTGCTGCGCCAGGAAGAAACGACTGCTCAGGCCGCCAATCTTCTTGGCTGACACCATCATCAGCGCAACCATGAACAAGGTAATCAGTGTCAGGGGCACATCCAGCACAAACATGGACACCAGGACGCTTACCACCGTCACCACGCTGTTGACAAGCTGTGGAATGCTCTGGCTGATAAGCTGCCTCATGGTATCAATGTCATTGGTGTACAGTGACATGATATCTCCGTGGGCATGGGTGTCAAAATACTTGATGGGAAGCTTCTCCATCTTCTCAAACATATCATTTCTTAAATTTCTCATAGTGCCCTGAGTCACATAGATCATCAGCCTGGACTGGAGAAAGGATGCCGCAACACCCAGTGCATAAAAGCACGCCACCCTGGTAATTTCTCCCGCCAACGCCGAAAAATCCGGAGTCTGGCCGCCCGCAAGGGTTTCCACAAGGGGAAGGATATATTTATCTATCAATGTTTTCATGAACAATGTTCCCTGCAGGCTGGAAAACACTGTCGTAAAGATGCAGATAATCACCAGCACCCAGTGCAGCGCGTAATCCTTGAAGGTATATCCCATGATACGCTTTAAGATTTTTCCCGGATTCTCTATCTTCGGCCTGGGTCCTCTCATTCTTGCACCGGGTCCAAAGCCTTTATTCTCCTTTGGTGCCGCTCCCGGTGCCTGAGTTCTTTCCTCTGCCATATCACTCGCCTCCCTTCTCATCAAAGTCCCCGCTTCCACTGGTCTGGGCTTCGTAGACATCTCTGTAAATCTCGTTGGATGCAAGCAGCTCTTCGTGGGTGCCAAAGCCGTCGATTTCTCCCTCGTGCATCACGATAATACGGTCGGCGTGCTCCACACTGGAAATCCTCTGGGCGATAATAAGCTTTGTGGTGCCTGGGATTTCCTCCGCAAAAGCCTTCCTGATCTTGGCATCCGTAGCAGTGTCCACCGCGCTGGTGGAATCATCAAGAATCAGGATCTTAGGTTTTTTTAACAGTGCTCTGGCGATACAGAGCCTCTGCTTCTGACCGCCTGATACGTTGGTACCGCCCTGCTCAATATAGGTATTATAGCCATCGGGCATCTTCTCGATAAACTCACTGGCGCAGGCGAGCTCACAGGCTTTCCTGCACTCCTCCTCGGATGCCTCCTTGTCGCCCCAGCGTAAGTTTTCCAGGATCGTTCCCGAGAACAGCACATTGTTCTGGAGCACTACCGCCACCTGGTTTCTTAGCGTCTCCATGTCATACTGGCGCACATCCAGGCCTCCCACCAAAAGCTGTCCCTCCGTCACATCATAGAGCCTTGAGATCAGGTTCACCAGACTGGATTTTGCACTTCCGGTTCCACCGATAATACCGATGGTTTCGCCGGATCTGATATTCAGATTGATGTTTTTCAGCACAGCCGAATCAGCATCCTTCTTATAGCTGAAGGATACGTTTTCAAAGCAGATGCTGCCGTCCTTTACCTCATACACCGGCTCTTCGGGATTGGCCAGGTCCGGCTTCTCTTTCAGCACCTCGCAGACACGCCTTGCGCTGGCTGCGGACATGGTCATCATCACAAAGATCATGGACAGCATCATCAGATTCATCAATATATTCATACAGTAGGCCAACAGACTTGTGAGCTGTCCGATAGAAAAGCCATCCACCATGGTGGACTGCTCCACGATCATATGGGCCCCGATCCAGCTGATCAGAATGATACAGGTATAAATAGTCAGGTTCATCACAGGGCTGTTCCAGGCCACAATACCCTCAGCCTTGCAGAAGATCTTGTATATGTTCCCGCTGGCCTTTTTAAACTTTGCGTTCTCATGCTCCTCTCTAACATAGGCCTTTACAACGCGGATTGCAGACACATTTTCCTGAACGCTCTCGTTCAGATCGTCATACTTGGGGAATGCCTGGCTAAAGTGCTTCATGGCCTGGGATACGATCAGTGCCAAAACACAGGCCAGGATCAGCACTGCCACTAAGTACACGCTGGCAAGCCGGGAGCTGATCCGGAATGACATAAACATGGCGATAATTAAGGAAAAGGGCGCTCTCATGCACATCCGAAGCAGCATCTGATAAGCCATCTGGATGTTGGTCACATCTGTTGTCAGCCTGGTTACCAGACCAGAGGTACTGAACTTGTCAATGTTGGAAAAGCTGAAGGTCTGTATGTTTTCATACATGGCACGACGCAGGTTTCTGGCAAAGCCGGTGGATGCCTTCGCGCCAAACACACCTCCGCAGATACCGAAGGTCAGGCTGAACAGCGCCGTCAGAACCATCAAACCGCCAATCAGCAGGATGTGATTCATATTTCCCGGGGTCACGCCGTCATCGATGATGGATGCCATGAGCAGTGGAATGATCATCTCCATGATGACCTCCAGGATCATGAACACCGGTGTCAGCAGTGATGGCAGCTTGAACTCCTTGATATGGGCTCCAAGTGTTTTCAGCATTACTACACTTCCTTTCTTCCTTGAGAATATTCTTTCTTTATTATAATGCATACCTCTATATGATACATTCAACCCAAAAAATTTGCACCCATTTTTTGTAAGTTTTTTTATTCTTCATTTTCTGTTTATTCTATATTTATCTTTTTTTCATTTTCTCAATCTCAAACTGCAGCGAACGATAGCCTTGGTTTGTACGCATGGTCAGCACTGATATGCCGGAAATCAAAACAGCCACCCCACAAAATGCCGGGGCAGCTGTCCTCAATACATCCTGATTCTGCGTCAACTTACTGCTTGACGCTTGTTTCTTCCTATTTCTCAACCTTGATCTTCATAGTCAGACTGATCCGCTTTTTGGCAGTATCTACACTCAACACCTGCACTTCCACAATGTCGCCCACACTGACTGCCTCCAGGGGATGCTTGATAAATCGGTCGGTGATCTGGGAAATGTGCACCAGGCCGTCCTGATGAACACCGATATCTACAAACACACCAAAATCAATGACATTGCGGACCGTTCCCTTCAAGATCATGCCGGGTTTTAAATCCTTCATATCCAGCACATCACTCCGGAGAATGGGTTTTGGCATGTCATCTCTGGGATCCCGGGCAGGTTTTTCCAGCTCCTTCAGGATATCGGTGAGGGTAATCTCGCCGATACCAAGCTCCTCCGCCAGCTGCTTCTTATTTTGAATACGCTTCTCCAGGCTGGACACGGATGCTCCTGTCTGACTGCCACTCTGTCCTCCCTGGCTCGATGCAATCTGTCCGGATTTTTTGTTGACTGAATTGGTCGGCACCTTTTCCGACACAGGCTCCGCATCCAGTGTCACACCGCCAAATGCCGCAGCCAGAGCCTTTCCCATGGCAGTGTTTGTATTGCGAACCTGCACAGTTCTGGGCTTATTCTTTTGTGACACCGCTGACACACTGCCTGTCGTTGCCGCAGGAGCCTTCTTTTCTGCGGCTTTTTCAGCGGCTGCTTTTTTCTGGGCGACACGGACGTCATCCATTGTCATCCCAAGCTTCTCCAACAGCTTCTCTGCCGCCTCGTAGGACTCCGGATGAACGCTGGTGGCGTCCAGAGGATTGTCCCCGTCCAGGATCCGCATAAAGCCCGCGCACTGTTCAAAGGCCTTGGGCCCCAGCTTGGCCACTTTCAGAAGCTGTTTCCTGTTTGTAAAACGTCCGTTAGCCTCCCTGTAATCCACGATATTTTTGGCTATGGTCTTGTTGATTCCCGAAATGTACTCCAACAGAGAGACAGAGGCGGTGTTTAAGTCCACGCCCACCTTGTTTACGCTGTCCTCCACCACGCCGCTTAGCGCTTCACCCAGCTTTTTCTGGTTCATGTCATGCTGATACTGGCCCACGCCGATGGACTGGGGATCGATCTTTACCAGCTCCGCCAGCGGATCCTGCAGCCTTCTGGCGATGGAGGCCGCACTCCTCTGTCCCACGTCAAAATTGGGGAACTCCTCGGTAGCAAGCTTGCTGGCTGAGTAAACGCTGGCCCCGGCCTCGTTCACGATCACATACTGCACCGGTCTGTCCAGCTCCTTCAGAAGTTCCACGATCACCTGCTCCGACTCCCGGGACGCGGTACCGTTGCCCACGGAGATCAGGTCCACCTTATATTTTTTAATCAGGCGCTTCAATTCCGTCTTAGCCTCCTCCACCTTGTTCTGGGGTGCGGTGGGATAGATCACCTTAGTGTCCAGCACCTTTCCGGTAGGATCCACCACCGCCAGCTTACAACCGGTGCGGAAGGCAGGATCCCAGCCCAGTACTACCTTTCCAGCGATGGGGGGCTGGAGCAGCAGCTGCTCCAAGTTCTTTCCAAATACCGCAATAGCGCCGTCCTCCGCCTTCTCCGTGAGAGCGCTGCGCACCTCTCTTTCGATGGCAGGAGCGATCAGGCGGTCATAGCTGTCCTGTATGACCTCCTGCAGCACAGGTGTGGTATGGGGATTATCCGAAGTCACAGTCTTCTTCTCCAAAAACCGCAGAATCCGCTCCACAGGGGCGTTGACTTTCACAGTCAGGATCTTCTCTGCCTCACCGCGGTTTAAAGCCAGCACTCTGTGACCTGCGATCTTCTTTACCGGCTCCTCAAACTGATAGTACATCTCATAGACGCTCTGTACCTTCTCATCCTTTGCCGTGCTGGTGATGATGCCCTCCTCCATGGTGGCCTCACGAATATAGCTGCGGTAGTCCGCATCGTCGGATATGTTCTCTGCAATGATATCCTTCGCCCCCTGAAGAGCCTCCTCGGGACTGCCCACCCGCTTCTCTTCGGGTACATCCTCTCCGGTCACGTACTTTGCGGCTTCCTCCAGCACAGGTGTCTGCGTCTTCTGGGCCAGAATATACTCCGCTAAGCCATCTAAGCCTTTCTCCTTTGCCACGCTGGCTCTGGTCTTCCGCTTGGGACGGTAAGGCCGATACAGATCCTCCACTGCCACCAAGGTCTGGGCTGCCATAATCTTCTCTTTCAGCTCTGATGTCAGCTTTCCCTGCTCCTCAATACTGCCCAGTACCTGCTCCTTTTTCTCCTCCAGATTCCGCAGATAAGTCAGCCGCTCATGAAGCTCTCTGAGCTGCTCATCATTCAAGGAGCCTGTGGCCTCCTTTCGGTATCGGGAGATAAAGGGAATGGTGTTTCCCTCATCAATCAGCTTCACGGCAGCTTCCACCTGCCATTTTTCTACCTTCAGTTCCTCTTTCAGTTTCAAAATAATGTCCATTGCGAATCCATGCCTTTCTGTTGTAAGAAACGTTTGCTTGCTGCAAGATACGTTACCTGTTTCGTACATTGTACCAAATAATTTGACCGGCCGCAAGGCGTTCAGCACACACATAAAGCTATGTAATCTATTTGACATTCAGAATCAGAAATGATACATTAATAATGACAGTCATGGGACTGAATTTCAGAAAACAATGAGGTGCTTCGCCGGATGGATGATAACTGGAATCCACGAAACAACCAGGACGACCGTAAATGGGACCGTTGGGACAGTAACGCTTCCAACAGCAGCTACTATAACCAGCCTGTGCATAAGCCCTACGGCCAGGCTTTCAGTTACGCTTCCTTTCTTATGGGCATGTTTTCCGTCACCATAGGCTGTTGCGGCTTTTCCCTGCCCTTTGGTGCGCTTGGGCTTCTCTTTGCCCTGCTTGTGTACCGCAGGGGCAAAAAGCTTAACCACACTGCCAAGAGCGGCCTTGTTCTGTCCTGCATTGGCATCTTTCTGGGTTTATTCGCCATTTATATTACCTTTGTCATGCCTCAGATACTACAGCGGCTGCAGCCCCAGAATTCGTCCGATGCCACATATGGCACAGAATATAACAACTATTTAGATTATATAAATCGTTACTATGATTACCTAATGAATCGTTATGGAATCCCCATGGAAGAATAGGAGGAATGCAGATGATCAATTTTATGCCTTCTTATGCACCCGGTTACTCCGGATCCGCATATGGTTATAATGCCGGAGGGTCTTACAATAGGCTATCTCCTGCAGCCCAAAATTCCGAGAGCGGACGGTTGCCCGGAATTTCTGGCAGCGAAACTGTCAGCCGTGGATTTACAGGTGCCGATAACGACAGCCGGGTCAAGGGACTCGAAGACCCTGAAAAGGAAAAAGAAGAGAAAGAGCGCAAAGGTATTGAAGACCCCAGCGAGGAGTGCCAGACCTGTAAAAACCGCAAATACAAGGACGGCTCCGACGAGATGGTGTCCTATAAGGCGCCTACAAAAATCTCCCCGGAGAGTGCCGCTTCTGCAGTGCGCGCCCACGAGCAGGAGCATGTGTCCAATGCCTACTCAAAGGCCGCCCAGAAAAACGGTAAGGTAATTTCCGCCTCCGTCTCCATCCATACGGCTATATGCCCAGAATGCGGACGGACTTATATCTCCGGCGGCACCACCCATACCCAGATCAAGTATTACAACGAAGATAATCCTTATCAAAAGGGATTGAAATCCGCTGACAGAGCAAAATACAGTGGCATGAATCTGGACTATGCGGTATAAAGGAATTGCCGATGCTGCCCTTTCTGAGAGGTAAAGCATGAAGAAATATCAAAAATATTATGAACTGAAAAATGCAGCCAAGGATAAGCTGGATGGCAAATATGGCTCAGCAGTATTGATCTGCTTCCTTGCCTCCCTTCTTTCCGGCTGCATTTCGATGCTTGTATATCTGTATATTCCTGCCACAAAATCCTTGGTACTGTACTATATCATTCAAGGTGTCAGCTCCTTAGTCCTATCATGGGTACTTGGTACCCTGGACCTTGGTATCACATATTTTTTCCTGAATGCGGCCTGCGGCGGCCCCTATTCCACCAGGGATCTGTTCTACTGCTTTCGCAGCGATACCTCAAAAACTCTGGCCATTTCCGGCGCCCGGGCGCTGGTCAGCACCCTATGTCTGCTGCCTGTGGAGTATATGCTGGATATATGCTGGTACGATCCAAGCGCCCAACGGATTCTTGCCATGATAGCCGTATGTTTTGTATGCTTTGGGCTCTATGTATATGCAGGACTTGGCCTCACGCTCTCATTTTTCCTGTTGCTGGACTTCCCTGACAGATCGGCCGGGGACATCCTCCGTCAAAGCTTTCAGCTCATACAGGGCAACCGGAAAAAGCTCTTGGGCCTGCAGCTTAGCTTTATCCCCATGGAATTGCTGTGCGTATGCAGCCTGTTCGTGGGCTATCTCTGGCTCACTCCCTATCGGAACATGACTTATACCTGCTTCTTTCTGGATCTGATGAATCCCAAAGAGGCATAAAAAAGCATCCTGGCAGACTTCCGCTTTGAAAGTCTATGGATGCTTTCCTATTTCGTCTTTATTAGAGATTTCATAGAGATTATTAATTCTCTCCGCTATCCTTTATATTAATCCATTTCAAATATCCATTGATAAAGGTATCCAGTCCACCATCCAACACTGAATCAACATTTCCGGTTTCCACCTCTGTCCTGTGGTCCTTCACCATGGTGTAGGGCTGGAGTACATAGGAGCGGATCTGGCTGCCCCAGGCAATGTCCTTCACCTCACCTCTGATATCGGAAAGCTTCTCCACATTTGCCTCCTGCTTCAGCATGTATAGCTTTGCCTTCAGCATCTGCATGGCCTTATCCTTGTTCTGGAACTGGCTGCGCTCGTTCTGACACTGGACAACCGTTCCCGTGGGAATGTGGGTGATGCGGATGGCCGAGGAGGTCTTGTTGATGTGCTGGCCGCCTGCGCCGCTGCTTCGGTAGGTGTCGATGCGAAGATCCTTCTCGTCGATCTCCACATCCAGATCTTCCTCAATGTCCGGCATCACATCCAGGGATACAAAGGAGGTCTGACGCTTTCCCTGGGCGTTAAAGGGAGAAATTCTCACCAACCTGTGGACGCCCTTCTCGGACTTTAAATAGCCATAGGCATTGACACCGTTGACCTGGAAAGTCACGGACTTGATCCCCGCCTCGTCCCCGTCCAGATAATCCAGCACATCCAGCTGGAATCCCTTGCGCTCCGCCCATCTGGTATACATGCGATACAGCATGCCGCACCAGTCGCAGCTCTCCGTGCCGCCCGCACCGGCGTTCAACTTCAGAATCGCATTGTTCTTATCGTACTCTCCGGACAGCAGGGTACTGATGCGCAGCTCTTCCAATTCTCCGATGAACTCGTCCAGTTCCGCCCTGATATCAGGGATCATGGAGC
This sequence comes from Acetatifactor sp., assembly GCA_022511385.1. Classification (GTDB taxonomy): domain Bacteria; phylum Bacillota; class Clostridia; order Lachnospirales; family Lachnospiraceae; genus Acetatifactor. Next base: position 241 of record JAFLRN010000062.1, on the reverse strand, counting down.
TGTCGTTCTCCTCATATCCCAGTTCGATCAGAGTAAGGATGTCGTCATACTGGGTCACAAGCTTGTTCACACCATCCACGGTATCCTTCAGATTTTTCAGTTCCTTCATCTTATTGTTGGAGCGGTCGGGATCATCCCAGAAACCGGGTGCCTCCATTTCCATCTCAAGCTCTTCTATCCTCTTTGACTTGCCAGCCAGGTCAAAGTGAATCCCTCACTTCCGCTAATGGAGTTTCGTAAG
>JAFLRN010000061.1 GCA_022511385.1 Acetatifactor sp. | reverse complement strand
GGTGCGAAGCTCAAAGATGTATTCACACAAAGCTTCCCATGCGCCTCTCATCAACCGGCTGCTTTCTGTATGTTTCCCTCTGTGCTACTTCTTCTTATCATTGCTTTTCTTGATCAATCACTTGATTATGAAATTACAAGTATTGTAATAAATAATTTTGCAGGTGTCAAGCACTTTCTAGTTTCAAAACTTACTCTTTTAAAGCACTTCCTCATATACCCGCAGCACATTCTTCCAAAAGATCCGGTCCAGCTGCTCCTCCGAAAAACCGCCCTGTTTCATGGCATCCCACAGCCGCTCCATGCTCTGGGCCCCCGGCAGCTCCTCGTGGGTGTCGATCCCGTCAAAGTCACTTCCCAGCCCCAGCACGGAGACGCCGCCCACATCCGCAATATGCTTTGCATGACGCACCACAGCCGCAATAGTGCCGGGATTCTTCTGTCCCTCGGGAACCTCCTCCAGGAAATCGGCACAGAAATTCAGTCCCATGACACCGCCCCGCTCAGCCAGCTTCCGGATCATGTCATCGGTCATGTTGCGCACCCAGGGACAAATTTCCCTGGCGTTGGAATGGCTGGCCACAAAGGGCTTTTTCGTCACTGCCAGCACATCGTAAAAGCCGGCATCAGAAAGATGGGACACATCCGGGATCATCCCCAGCTTCTCCATTTCAGCCACAAACTCCCTGCCTCGCTCCGTAAGCCCTTGCGTAGTGTTGGGCAGATAGTGGGACTGTCCTCTGGAAAAGTTTGGCCAGCCCAGCTCATTTGGAAAATTCCATGTCAGCGTCAGCATCCGAACGCCCCATTTGTACAGTTCCCGCAGCTTCTCAAGCTCTCCCTTGCAGACTGCCCCCTCCTCTACGGTAAGGAGGGCCGACATTTTGCCCGCCCTCTCGTTTTCATGAATATCAGAAAATTGATACACCGGCGCAATGAGATCACTGTTTTGCCGAAGCTCCTGCTCATAGAGTTCATGCAGGCTGCACACCCTCTCCCAGGGATCTCCGTCCTTTCCCAGCTGAACAAACAATGCAAAGTTCTGGAGTAGATACCGGCTCCCTTTCATCCGCAGCAGATCAATGTGAAGCTTATTCTCCCTCAGCGTTCCCGGCTGCCCCTGGCTCTTCAGCGCAAACAGCTCTCCTATGGTGTCGCAGTGCATATCGATAATTCTCATAGCCCACCCCTAATCCTCTTTATTCCCCCGCGGCATTCATCCAATATTTGGAAAGAACGCTCCAACTTGGATCTGCAATATGCATATAGAAATAAATTTAAATTAAGATATGATTCATCATATGATCTGATATTTTTCTATATTCGAATATACTCTCCCACGCCAAGAATTCGCCGGTTCAAGTTTCCTGTTTCCGTTCTTTCATCCCTCTCCCAAATCAATGGCATGCTCCTTCAGATAGTTCTTCCAAATTTCGATATACTGCGCCTTCAAATGCACACCGTCAAAGGTGTAGGAGGACACCATTCCTCCTGTCTCGTCGCAGATCAGAGGGTTCGCATCCAGATAAAAAATCCGCCTGTTGTCGGCCAGCTCCGCCAGCGCTTCATTCCGTGCCACAATCCCCTCGTTGGTGATATAGTCCCCCTTGCTTGACCGCTCCGCAGTCACCTTCAGAATGCCCTGAATATAAAGGATGGCCTCTGGCTCCAGCTCCAGAAGATGCTCCACCACTTCCTTATACTTCGCCGTGAAGGTCTCCACTGTTCCCGTACCCATCTCATTAATCCCAACCATCAGGTATATTTTCTTAAACTCATTGTTCAAGAGAGCATCCTCAACGGTCAGCTTCTGGCGCTGTCCCGGAATCTCCACGATCTCCGCATTAAAAAGCTTATACACTGTCAGGCCCTTGGAAGCATAAAAGGTCGTGACCTCCTCCAGACCGCCATACTCATACAGCCCAACCGTCCTGGAATCCCCGATGAAAACTGCATCCGCAAAATAATCATCTTCCACCGTCATATAAACCGGATCGCTGCCATCCCAAAAACCGTCTCCTGTTCTATGGTTCTCTTCCCCATCCTGCGCAGAGGGATCTCCCCCTCCAAACCCACCTTGACTTTCGCCATTGTGGCTTTCTCCGTCTTGATTCTCCTCGTACTGCTCCCCGGAGGCTTCGGGATTCCGACCATTGTCATTTTCGTGATCCGCCGCTGCCGTTCCGTCAGACAGCGCTCCGCCCAACGAAGTATCCCCCTCAGGTGACTCCACCACATTCCCGGAAAAAACCTGTTCGCCATAGAATATTCTCTGCCAGAATATTTTCGTATGATCAAGGGATTCGGCATAAACCTGCCAGTGATCCACCTCTGACAGATATATCACTCCCACACCCACCAGCAATATGAGAAAGGACCATTTCCTCCACCACTTCACATTAATCCCGTACCTTTCCAAACCCTGCCGAAATCCTTCGGCAATCATTCAACCGATGACAAAACTTAAAAGTTAGAATACATAAAAGGATTTTGGCCCTGGATCTGCAGCCTCCAGACACAGAACCAGAACAACACCGCCAACAGAAGCGTTCCCACAAGACTATCCTTCCATCTGTAGAACAGCTTTTTTAGAAACGGCATACAGGCAAGAATGCCTATTCCAAACAAATACCAATAAGCCTCCAGCGCTCTCGTCCAATCCCCTGCACTGACATAGATTCCTTCAACCACGCCGAACATCCTGCCAAGATATACATAAAGCTGTGACAGATCCGTGATGGCAAAACACATCCATGTCACAGGGACCGCAAGCCATAAATATAAATGAGGGACTGCCTTCAGAATGCCACGTCTGAAAAGCCGGGCAAAGCCCCAGGACTCAAACTGCCTTTCCAGAACGATCAGCAGGAAGATCAGCATGCCCCAGATCAGGAAATTGCCTGTGGTTCCATGCCACACGGAGGTCAAAAGCCACACTGCCAGCAGGTTACACACCGTCCGAAGCATCCCCCTCTGGCTGCCTCCCAGTGGAATATACACATATTTACAAAACCACCTTCCCAGAGTCACATGCCATCTGCGGTAAAAATCTCGCAGAGAGCCTGCCATGTACGGATCCCTGAAATTATCCGGCAGTTCAAAGCCAAACATCCTTCCCAGTCCAACCGCCATCAGGGAATAGCCATAAAAGTCAAAATATATTTTCAGGGAGTACGCCACAGCTGCCAGCCATGCCAGGGGCGTGGAAATGCTCTCAAAGCCCGTCACCTGTACCTCATGCCACAGGATCCCTATCCTATCCGCCAGCAGCACCTTAGCCGCCAGGCCAACGGTAAACACTTTCAGTCCCTGCTGCAGCCCCTGTGCTGTAAACTCCCTCTTATGCAGCTCCTTGCGCACCTCACCGTAAGCCACAATGGGACCTGATACCAGCTGCGGAAACATGCAGATATAAGTTGCGAACCTCACAAAGGAGGTCTCCTTCTTCTGCTCTCCCCGGTAAACGTCAAAGTGATAGGACAGCACCTGAAAGGTATAAAAGCTGATACCCAGAGGCAGCCCTGCCTCGCCAAAGCCCACCTTGAACAGCGCCAGCACTCCAATATTTCCTACCACTGCCGCACCCAGCAGCTTCTTATTCATTTTTGCAACTTTTAATCTCTTCTGTCTCCCTTGTTTCCCATTCCCCACGGGCAGTACAGCAAACCTCCGCCCCAACAGAAAGTTTCCCACCACCGATAAGATCAGCAGCGGCAAAAATGTCAGCGCTCCCATTGCATAAAAAACTAAACTTCCTGACAGAAGCGTCATATTTTTATACGGTTTGGGAGTTATGCTGTACAGAAGTAAAAATACCGGAAGGAAACAGAGAAGGAATTCAATACTGCTAAATACCAAGAATCATCACATCTTTCGCCACTTCATCTAAAATTACTTCTATACTTATATACTATCTTCCCACCGCAAACATTACAACAAAAAAAATCTTAATTTTCGATAATATTTACGTCGTATTTTTTACAAAAATATGTTAAATTTTATCTTGTATTAATATGCAGTAACCCAGCCCCACCCTGACAATGTCCCTCTGGCAGAATGTTAAAAACACGTCGGCACTTGGCGAGGTACTGTCGAGCCAGCTCTGCCATGCAGAGCTTGTGACCGCGAACGTGTTTTTCCAAGCGGGAGCGCGTCTGCCAGAGGGACATTGTCAGGGTGGGGCGTCACTTGCCACTTTCGCCCTAACATGTTATACTAAAAATATCACGATCAACGAAAAGCGAAAGGAATCAAACCATGAAAGAACAGCTTTACACCATCCCCCTGAACGACGCCGTTAACGCCGGGGACGAGTGTCCCTTCTGCTACATAGAACGCAGCGTTGAACAAGACCTTCTGGACTTTGTCCTTGGCAGCAGCGCCTCCTACATGGAGGCGGACATCCGGGACATGACGGACCGGGCCGGTTTCTGCCGGACGCATTTCCAGAAAATGTTTGACTATGGAAACACCTTGGGAAACGCCTGGATCCTGAAGACCCACTACAGAAGAATGATCGGAGAGATGCAAAAAACCTTCGCGGGCTTCAAGCCGGGAAAAACCTCTCTCAAGGATAAATTCAAAAAGGCCGAGGGAACCGGCAATGCCATCGGCATCTGGGTCCGGGAGAAAAATGCTTCCTGCTATGTGTGCAGCCAGTTCAAGGATACCTACGAGCGCTACATGGACACCTTCTTCTACCTCTGGAAGCAGGACTCTGACTTTCGGGACCGGATCAGGAACAGCAAGGGCTTCTGCCTCAGTCATTTCGGCGAACTGTGCGAGGCTTCTGACTCGAAGCTTTCCGAACGGGAAAAGACTGAATTCTACGAGGCGATGCTGCCGCTGATGGAGCGAAACATGCAGCGTGTAGCTGAGGATGTGGCGTGGATGGTGGAAAAATTTGATTATCGGAATAAAGACGCAGACTGGAAGAACTCAAAGGATGCCATTCAGAGAGGCATGCAGAAACTAAAAGGAGGACACCCTGCGGATCCTCCCTTTAAGATGAGTAAGTAGTTCGGTAGACGATTTTTTTCATCATGTCCAGGTAATCACAGATCTCTTCATAGAGCATTTCCGGCTGGAAGGACGCGTCCTGAAACCGCTCCGTCAACAGGCCCTTTACAGTAAAATCCAACATTTTCCGCAGCTTCCCCCCATCGATCTGGGGAGGAAGCTGCGAGTAATCAATCTGCCTGTAAATGGAATCGGCGGCCTCCTCCAAAGCCCCTCTTTTCTCTTCTATGGCCAGCAGCGCCTCACTGACATCCTCCGCCATGGAGCGGTTCAGAAACTGCTGCATGTAAGGGTAGCCCCGCATGGCCTTCATCCGGGCGCGCTCAATCTGTTTCATCACCTCGAAAAGATCCTTCTCCTTGGAATCTACGGCAGTGCGCATCTCAAGGATCATATATCGGACGCTGTAATCGTAGATAAAGCTGTACACACCCAGTTTGCTCTCAAAATAGTGGAACAGCAAGCCTTTACTGATAGCTGCCTCGCGGACAATATCATCTGTACTGGCATGACGGTAGCCCCGCAGTGCGAAAATCTTCAGCGCTGCGTTGATCATTCTATCCTGTTTATCCTTTTTCAGATCAAAGAACCTACCGTTCATTTCCTATACTCCTCATATTTCACAGCGTCATCAAACAGCTGCCCAACTGCTACCTTACCTTTAATACTTTCACATATAACCGAGTTATTGTCAATACTTTTATACCCGGGGCGAATCATAGTGTTGTCATAAATTTTTTCTAAAATAGGCACATATTCCCTTTTCTTTTTCACAAAATAGTATTAAAATGAAAACAAGTATCAGCTGGAAAAATCAACCAACCGAAAGGAGTACATTATGGCAAAGAAGTTTGGTAAGTTTCTGCTCTTTACTGCTGCCGTTGGCGGTGCAGCCGCTGCCGCTTACTACTATTTCCAGAAGAAGGATGCCGATAACCTCGCATCCGAGGATGAGGATTACGACGACTTCAGCGAGGATCTGGACGACGATGCAGAAACCGGCAAAAATTATGTTACCCTGGTTCCTGATGCAGACGCTTCCACAGAGGAGTCCGCGGAAAAAAAGGAGGATACCTTCGTTCCCCTGGATCAGATGGCTCAACCTGCGGACAAATCCAAGGTCAAGAAGGATGACAAGACCGGTGCCGAGGTGGAAGAATTCTTTGACGAGGAAGATGATACCGACGAGGAACTTCCCCTCAAGGAGAACTGAGCACATAGCAGATAGAGAGCGCTGCCGCACAGAAAGAGTCAATTGCGGAGAGCGCTCTTTATTTTTCTGTTCCAATCTCCCAGGCTGTTTTCAGCCGCCGAATACCCTCAGTGATCTGTTCCGGGGCAAGGCCGCCAAATCCCAGCAGCACTGTTGCAGCTTTCGTTTCGGTCATCCTCATGCCAGCGGACAGGCCGTAGACCTTCACTCCCTGCTCCTCTGCCCTGCACACCAGCTCTTCCTCACTCATCTGCTCTCTTGCCGTCAGCAGAAGATGCAGACCGGCATTTTCCCCGGAAACAGTAAACCTCTTCTGAAAGGGCAGAAGCTCCTCCAGCATCAGATCGTGCTTGGCTCTGTAAATCTTTCTCATCTTGTTCAGATGCCTCTCAAAATAACCGTCCCTGATAAACTCGTTCAAAATACTCTGGTCGATCCTTGATACCGTACAAGAGTAAAAGGCGCAGTCCCTTTTGTACACCTGAAGCAGCGGTTCCGGCAGCACCATAAAGCTGACACGGATGGCTGGCGCAATGGACTTGGAAAAGCTGCCCAGGTAGATAACCTTCCCCAGCTCATCGGAAGCCTGCAGTGCCGGAATGGGCTTGCCACGGAATCGAAATTCACTGTCGTAGTCGTCCTCGATCAGGTATCGGTCCGGCGCTCCGGCTGCCCACCGAAGCAGCTCCAGCCGCCGCCTGATGGGCATCACCACTCCTGTTGGAAACTGGTGGGAAGGCATCACGTATGCCGCCTGCACCTTTTTCCGTTCCAGCGGCTCCACCCGCATGCCGTACTCGTCCATATCCACGGTGACAATGTCGTATGCAAAGGACTGAAAAATCCGATAGGACCTGAGATAGGTGGGATTTTCCATGGCTATCCGCACATGCCTTCCCAGTATCTTCTCCAGGAGCATCAAAAGATAATCGTTTCCGGCTCCCACGATGATCTGTTCCGGGCTGCAGTTCACCCCGCGGGAGGAGTGCAGATAACGGCTGATCGTTACCCGCAGTTCATAATCCCCCTGAGCCTGGCCTCGGGAGAAAAGATCACTGTTGGCGTAGGTCAGGATATTTTTCGTTATCTTCTTCCAGACGCTGAACGGAAAACCGGACATATCGATATCGTAAGGGGAAAAGTCACATCGAACATGGGGTTGATCTGTCGAAGCCCGCTCCGAAACCACCGGCTCCATCCATTCCCCATCTTTAACTGTCCCATCATATCTGTCACCGGGCTGCTTCCTGTCACCCAGCTGTCTGATATCATAGTATTGTCCGCCGCCAGCTCTCTCTGTATCATCACGACCGTGAATCTGGCTGCCCACGGCGGAGCGTCCCAGATCCTCCATCCCTACCAGTTCCTCCATGGAACAGACAAAATACCCCCGATAGGGCCTGGATTCGATGTATCCCTCCGCCAGAAGCTGGCTGTAAGCATAGTCAACAGTGCTCCTTGATACCTGCAGATACTCCGCCAGAAAACGCGTGGAGGGAAGCCGCTCTCCCGCAAGCAGCTTCCCCTCCCTGATCTCCTTTTTGATATGCTCATAAATCTGCTCATACAGGCAGGCGCTTCCCCCTGTCTGGAGCCGGATCGTCATTTCATACATGTCTCTTCTAAACCGCTTTATTTATTCTTCTTCATCTCCGCCAGAATCTGCTCCTTCAGATCCCTCGCCTTATCCTTCGTGCGTGGATTAGCAGAAGGAGACACTAGTACGTTTGCGATCAAACGACTGGCCACGTCATATTTCTTGAACCGCGTCGCCAGCACGGCCACCAGATAATTCACCGTGATCTCATCCATGCCGCACATGGGGAAACTCTCGTTCTGAATGGCTTCCACAAAGCCCTTATAGGCGTTCTGGAGCAATTCATCCTCCTGCTTCTCCAGCTCCTCAATCAGCTTGGTGTCAGCATTGTCCTCCGCCTGAAGACTCTCCCGATATCCCCGGGCGACCCATGCGTTCTTTAGACAGATATATGCCTTCTCACTGGCCTTTGCCCTCTTTACCACAGCGTTTACCAGAGCCAGCTTATAACGCTCCATTGCCTCCTTGTAGCTGTAGATGGGATCGTTGTACTCCGAAATCTGCACTGTAGGGCTGATCTTTTCTTTGATGAGATTTGCCTGGGGCGGGGTAAGCTTATCATAAAATCTTGTCAGCGCTGCATATCCGCACTTGGGACACAGCACAACGTCATATTTTCCCGGATCAATAATATCGTATTTCGCCCGAAGGTCGGAATCCGTACCGACCAACCTGCTTTTTCCGGATCTGACCGCCTTGGATGGGAAGGTCGCGTCACATACAGGGCATTTATAATTCCGTTCAAAGACAATATCCTTTTCCTCAATCTGGGGAGCAGCCGCGGCCTTAGCCTTCGCTGCTTCCTTCTCCTTCGCTTCCTCCTTCTCCTTCGCTTCCTCCTCAAAGATATCCATATCCTCCAGGCCGCCCAAACCTAAGCCGCCCAGTCCTGATAACAGTCCCATATCAATACTCCTCCTCTTTCCTGATCAATTACATGATACAATTTGTATTTATTTCCTTCGTATAAAATTCTCTCTTAAACTGCTGCTCAATCCTGTTTCGGCAGCACATAAGAGCTCTTCAGTGACACAATGCGGTTAAATACCAGCTTCTCCGCCGTGGAATCCTTCGGGTCCACGCTGAAAAAGCCCTGCCTTACAAACTGAAATCTGTCATAGGGCTCTGCCCCTGCAAAGGCAGGTTCCAGCTTACAGTCCTTCATCACCGTCAGTGAATTGGGGTTAAGATTCAGGCTGCCGTCCTCTTCATTGTACACACCCTTCTCCTCATCGATGATGTTCTCGTAAAGCCTTACCTCGGCGGAAACGGCGGTATCAGCAGCCACCCAGTGGATGGTCCCCTTTACCTTCCGGCCGTCCGGGCTGTTGCCGCCCTTGGATGCGGGATCATAGGTACAGTGCACTTCCGTGACTCTTCCGTTTTCATCCTTCACGCAGCCCGTGCAGGTGACAAAATAGGCATTCATAAGCCGGACCTCGTTTCCAGGGAACAGACGGAAATATTTCTTCGGCGGCTCCTCCATGAAGTCCTCCCGCTCGATATACAGCTCCCTGCCAAAGGGAATCTCCCGACTGCCCAGTTCCTCGTTCTCGGGGTTATTGCCTGCAGGCAGCATCTCCGTCCGGTCCTCGGGATAATTGTCAATGATCAGCTTCACAGGGTCAATGATCGCCATATAACGCGGCGCCTTTGCCTTCAGGTCCTCCCGGATACAGTATTCCAGAGCCGCATAGTCCGCAATGGAATTGGCCTTGGATACACCGCAGAGCTCCACGAACATCCGAATGGACTCCGGTGTAAAACCCCTGCGTCTCAGAGCCGCAATGGACACCAGCCTGGGGTCATCCCAGCCGTCCACGATTCCCTCCTGAACCAGCTTCTTAATATATCTCTTTCCTGTCACCACATTTTTCAGGTACAGCTTCGCAAACTCAATCTGCTTCGGCGGCTGAGGATACTCAAGCTCTCTGACCACCCAGTCGTAGAGGGGTCTGTGGTCCTCGAACTCCAGCGTACAGATGGAGTGGGTGATACCCTCGATGGCATCCTCAATGGGATGCGCAAAATCATACATGGGATAAATGCACCAGGCATCCCCCGTATTGTGGTGGGTCATGTGAGCCACCCTGTAGATCACCGGATCACGCATATTGATGTTGGGAGAAGCCATGTCGATGCGCGCCCGGAGCACCTTTTCTCCGTCCGCATACTTTCCCTCTTTCATCTCCTGAAACAGCTGTAGGTTCTCCTCCACGGAGCGCCCGCTGAAGGGATCCTCTTTTCCGGGCTCCGTCAGGCTGCCCCGGTATTCCTTGATCTGTTCCGCCGTCAGATCGGACACATAAGCCTTTCCCTTTTTGATCAGCTTCACTGCAGCCTCGTACATCTGGCCGAAATAGTCGGAGGCAAAGAAAAGTCTGTCCTCCCAGTCCGCGCCCAGCCATTGGATGTCCGCTTTAATGGACTCAACAAACTCGATATCCTCCTTTGTGGGATTGGTGTCATCAAAGCGCATGTTGAACTTGCCGCCGTACTTCTGGGCCAGGCCATAATTCAGCAGAATGCTCTTGGCATGGCCAATGTGCAGATAGCCGTTGGGCTCCGGCGGAAAACGGGTGTGCACAGTATCGTAAACGCCCTCCGCCAGATCCTTGTCTATGATCGACTCTATAAAGTTTCTTGACTCTGTCTCACTCATGTGGCCTTTCTTTCCTTTCCAAAAAACTTAATTTCCCTATTTTCATACCATATCATATTGTAACCCCCTGTCATGGGCAGAACGCTGAAATGCGCTGCCCTTTAGATATGATAGCACATCTTACTCTGCCTTAGCAAGCAGTTCTTCCACAGTATAGATGGGCACCGTGTACCGTTCCTCATACCAGCCCAGGATCAGCCGGTTGTTTTCACTGTCCACCCCAAGCAGGCCTTCAATGATCGCCAATGGATGGCACTGTGCGTCCAGCATATAGCCATAGGAGGCATATCCTCCAATGTACATATTCCCCGCCTTGTCCGTTCCCAGATATTGGTTCTGCGTGCCCCTGGTCTCCTCCAGAGTATTCAACAGAGTCATATCCGACGTCTGATATATTTCGATCGTATTGTCCGAGTAGATCATAAAGAGCTTTGTCCGATCCTCATTATAAAAGAATCTGGTGGCCAGCGCTGCCTTCACCAAACCCAGCTCCTCTGCCAGATCATCCGCATAGATGCCATCGTCCTGCTCCGCCACCGGTGCAGGAATTTCTCCCTCATAAGGCGCAATATCCTCTCCAATGCTCCGTTTATAATAAGTGACTCTGTTATCCTGATAGGGCAGCAGCAGATAGCCCTTCTCCGTCACCAGGAATGTCTTGACATTCTGGGAGTGGCTTAAAAGAGTCGCGGTATTATAGTAATCCAGCATCTGATTTACATTTATCGTGTGGAGTTCGCCGCCCTGTGTAAATACCATGAAATAATCATTATTCCAAAAGGCCTCCGTACCGACAATGCTGTTTCCGTAGGGAAAGCTGTCCGCCTCTGAGCCATCCTCCAGATTTAAAAGCTTCGCTTCAAAAGTAACTGCTAACAGTAAATGTGAAGCACCTTCCACATAAGGAAGCCGAATATCGCTGCCATAATTATCCGTATTGTACTCCCACAAGATCTTTCCGGATTGATAATCCCATGCCAACACTGCTGATGCTACGGAGAAATAATCCGATGCGGGTTCATTTAACAGGACATACGCTGTGTCATCCCGATAAAGAATCTTCTGCATGGAGCGCTTTCCCGTATTCAGCGAGTAATACTCACCTGTCTCCAGATTCCATAGCTGTACGATTCTGCTCTCATCCTCAATCTCCTCCTGAAGAGCCAGGAAGACACCGTCCGCGCTCACACCCGCTCCATAATAGTAGCCGCTCTTCTCCAGGAAGTCTGTCTGTTCATAGGTCTCCCCATCCAGAATGCTCAGCCCCTTCAATCTATTCAGCACGATGCGTTTTCCTTCCAAATCAGCGTAGATACTGCCAACACGGTCGTAATCCAGCTCTTCCACCACTTCTCCAGCCGCAATATCGTAAATATCCACATACCTATCCCTATTCACATAAGCAATCCTGTCATTGCCCAGGGCGGTAAAACTGTTCTCGGTATAGATATCCACGCCACGCATTTCGTAGAGTTTGCCGCCACTTGCCACATCCCAGATTGTAAAACACTGGGAATTATCGTAAGCCATCAGCGTCTTCCCATCCGGTGTCAGCTTCATATAATAAATGATTCCTGCCGTCTCCATCTGGTGCATGGGCTTTGCGGACGTGCCGTTGTCATAGACATGGAGGCTTTCTGCCAGAGCATAATATGCCTCCGGCGTATATGGCATCTCGTTCCCCTGATAAGAGGTCAGGGCATCCCTGGCTGTCGCCACAGCACGGATCCTGTCTCCGGCCGCCAACAGCCGTTGGGCCTCCTCCGCAAGCCCCACTGCCTGGTGGTTCAGCAGTACTTCATTCTTCTCCGTGATCTCCTGGTTCTGCTGTTGAATCTCTTTGCTCTGCTGTTGAATCTCTTCGTTTTGCTGAAAAATCTCATCGGCTTGGGCCTGTATCTGTACGTTCTGGCTTTGTATCCGCAGAGCCATGGTGGTGCTGACGGCGCCAAAAGCAAGACACACTGCCCCCACACTCAGGGACGCTGCCAGAATCCGCTTCAGGCGACGCTCTCTGTGACGTTGGCGGAGATCATCGTAATTTAAGGAAAACATAGGCGCCAACAGCCGCAGTAGCTCTGTCTTCAGCGCCTTTTTCATGGCCTTCTTATCTTTTCCCCTGATATCTGCCGCCAGAGGCTCCATGGGGATTCTTTCCACATGGGTGCTGCCGTCTGCATCTGTGACAGTCTCCTCCCGGTACAGAAGCTCCTCCGGGAAGGACTCGTCCGGCTCACCTTCTATGAGCACTGCCAGCACCTTCTCCCTGCCGTGCATGGAGATAAAGGTCTCAATCTCTTTCCTGCACCACGGGGATTCCGGAAGTCTGGGAGAACAGATCACGATCAAAAACTCCGACGCCTGCAGCGCCTGCATGATGGGATCCTCCAGATTGTTAGTCAGAGGAAGCTCATCCTTATCCCGGAACACACGGTTAATGCGGGTGCGCTCCCCTTTTCTCTTCCTGGCCAGATTGCCCGGCAGACGGAAAGCCTCCAGCTGTCTGTGCAGAAGCTCGGCTGCATATTTATCCAGTTCCTTATGCCTGTAACTGATAAAGGCATCATAATTATACTTCGTCATAGCTCTTGTCAAAAATTCCCTTTTCCACTACATAAACATCATGGAGATCATCACAGCGCACCGCCAGGTAGTCCCCCGGTTTTCCCAACATGTACTTTCCCTTGTCCCAGGCAGTAAAAACCTTTACGCCTCTGTCCAGCTCCCGGGCGTAAATCCTTACAGTCCCCGTGGGCTCACATACACCTGCAAAATCCGTCAGAGTCAGCGTACTGCCGTCCATGCGGTCTTTAATGGTGGGCACATACTCCATATCCGAGCCGTGCTGGTACTTCTGGTCCAGAATCCGATAGGAGCGCTCAAATTTCTCCCGACGGTTGGGGTACACCTCTCCCTTTAAGCCGATGATGATATAAAGATCCTCGTCCACCGTCAGCTCTATATCCCCCTCCAGGGTACGGATGGTGATAGGCGTGCCTACCGGCAGCACCCGGTCAGCCTTCACATAACCCACAGGAATGTTTCGTTTCTGATACTGTTTCATGCCTTCCAGGTCCACCTGATAGTCCTCTGCATAGATCAGATCATAGCTGTCAAAGTACTGAGTCATGCGATTGTTAAAGTAGGCCTCCGTGTGCAGGGTGGGGAAATTCTCCTCATACCTCCACAGGCTGATGAAGCCGCCCGCCTTCTCATAATGGCCGCCGCCAGAGCCGATGTCCTGGGCGAGGAAGGCTGCCAATTCGCTGGCATTGACCTCCTTGATGCAGCTGCGCACCGAGAATTTATAACCGTCCGGCACCTCATTGAATACCACACAGGTCTTGATGGCATCCACCTGGAGCAGAAAATCGCTGATCAGTCCCAGGATGTTGGGGTCACAGGGCTGGGCTTTAATGACCGCAAACTCGTAATCGTCGTTGTAGCTGTACCGGATCATGGCAATGCCGGCAATCTCCAGCTCCTTCAGGGACAGGTTGGAATTGCGGAACAGGGTAATAAGGCTCTTGTCCTCATGTAACGCCTCGCGCATATCCATGTCCAGGGGATTGGACAGCTCTGAGAATTGGTTGGTATCCGTGTAGAGACCGTAGAATAGGGCCGTTCCCAGATGCTCATCACTGTCTATATCGAAATTCTCATCCCGAAGCAGCTTCCAAACCAGGGTTGAGCAGCTGCCCAGGCTGGGATTGATGACACTTAAGGATGCGCTCTTCTCCACCTGATGGTGATCTATGATGGCCACATTCTCCGCGGTAAGTCCCGTCACATTTCCGGCGCCGTACTGGCAGTCCACGGTAATGAGCAGCCCTTCCACAGCAACGGTCTGTCCGTTTTCCGTGCCCATATATTCCACCGGCAGCTTTAGCTTATCCACCATCAGCCGCAGATTTGATTTCTGAATCTGATTTCTGCCGCTGTAAACCAGCCGCACATCCTTTTTCCTGCTGCTGAAATAGCAATAGAGGCCATAGCCGGATGCCAGAGCGTCCGCGTCAGGATTGTCATGGCACTGAATCGTTATTTTTTCAAATTTATCAAGATCAGCTAATCTCATAATGAATCTCCTTAGTGATGGAACAGGCGGATGCCGGTGAACGCCATCACCATATCATATTTGTTGCAGCACTCGATGACTGCGTCATCCCGGACGGAACCTCCGGGCTGGGCAATATATTTCACACCGCTCTTCTTTGCTCTCTCGATGTTGTCGGAGAAGGGGAAGAAGGCATCGGAGCCCAGGGTCACATCCTGGAGCTTATCCAGCCATGCCCGTTTCTCCTCCCGGGTAAATACGGGGGGCTTTACCTTGAAGGTCTTCTCCCACACACCGTCCGCCAGCACATCCATATATTCATCGCCCATATAGACATCAATGGCATTGTCCCTGTCCGCCCTTCCCAGGCCGTCCACAAACTGAAGGCCCATGACCTGGGGCGACTGACGCAGGAACCAATTGTCCGCCTTGGAGCCCGCAAGCCTTGTACAGTGGATTCTGGACTGCTGGCCCGCGCCGATGCCGATGGCTTGTCCGTCCTTCACATAACACACGGAATTGGACTGGGTATATTTCAGGGTGATCAGTGCAATCTTCATATCGATCAGGGCTTTTTCGGGAATCTCCTTATTCTCCGTAACGATATTGGAGAGCAGGCCGCTGTTTACATCCAGCTCGTTCCTGCCCTGCTCAAAGGTAATGCCGTAGACCTGCTTCTTCTCCTGGGGCGCAGGCACATAAGCTGCATCTATCTGGATTACATTATAGCCACCCTTTTTCTTTTCCTTCAGGATCGCCAGGGCTTCGTCGGTATAGCCGGGTGCAATGACGCCATCGGAAACCTCCCTCTTGATCAGTTTCGCCGTGTCCACATCGCAGACATCGGACAGCGCAATAAAATCTCCGAAGGAAGACATTCTGTCCGCCCCCCTTGCCCTTGCATAGGCACAAGCCAGCGGAGAAAGCTCCCCAAGATCATCCACCCAGTAGATCTTCGCCAGAGTGTCGTCCAGAGGAAGCCCCACCGCAGCTCCAGCAGGAGACACATGTTTAAAAGATGTGGCCGCAGGAAGACCGGTAGCCTCCTTCAGTTCCTTCACAAGCTGCCATCCGTTGAAAGCATCCAGAAAATTAATATAACCCGGTCTGCCATTTAAGACAGTAACCGGCAGCTCACTTCCATCCTCCATATAAATCCTGGAGGGCTTTTGATTGGGGTTGCATCCGTACTTCAGTTCAATCTCTTTCATACTTTTATCTCCTAAAATTGATTTATTATAATCCTTTTTCACTGTCTCCAGTATCAGGCATCGTGCGGTGGATATGCTCAGTCGAACAATTCAGCGGCGCCCTTAGACGGAGACGAAATCCACTGCCTACGCAGACTTAGGTGCGGTACTTTCGC
>JAFLRN010000060.1 GCA_022511385.1 Acetatifactor sp. | reverse complement strand
ATACGATCGGAATCAGGATGGAGAAAGTGCCCCAGCTGGTACCGGTGGAGAAAGCGAGGAAAACTGCCACCAGGAAGATGATTGCCGGAAGGAATATTTTTATTGCACCGGCTGAGGCAGCTACCACATCATGAATATACACGCTTGCCCCGAGAAGTCCGGTCATACCGGACAGAGTCCAGGCCATGATCAGGATGATCATAGGGGCACACATGGACCGAAAACCAGCGGGCAGGCAATCCATAAATTCACGGAAGGTAAGGACTCCTCTTGCCATATAAAAGCAGAAGGTGAATAACAGTGTTACCAGACTTCCGCATACCAGGCCTACAGCAGCGTTGGAATCTGCAAAAGCGTCGATAAAATTCACACCGTCAAAAAACCCTCCTGTATATACGATACCGATTACACAGCAGATCAGTAAAACGATCACAGGGACAACTAAATCAATGACTTTGCCCCTGGAACTGGGCACTTCATCATCTGCATCCTTAAAAGGGCGATCTTCTGTGGTAAACAAGTCACCGTTTAAAGCGTTGCGCTCGTGGGTACGCATATGACCAAAATCCAGCTTTAACACAACGATGAGAATCAGCATCAACAGTGTGCAAAGGGCATAAAAGTTATACGGGATCGTCCGCAGGAACATCTGAAATCCATTGATCCCGGAATCCTCCGGCACAGAATAAGTAACTGCCGCTGCCCAGCTTGAGATCGGTGCAATGATGCATACAGGAGCCGCAGTTGCGTCTATCAGGTAAGCCAGCTTTGCGCGGGATACTTTAAAACGGTCTGTCATAGGCCGCATAACAGAGCCCACCGTCATACAGTTAAAACCGTCATCCACAAAAATCAGAACACCCAACGCAATGGTAGCTAACTGCGCTCCCACTCTCGATTTGATATGCCGGGATGCCCATCTTCCGAAAGCTGCAGAGCCGCCGGCTTTGTTCATCAATGCCACCATAGTTCCGAGGATGACCACAAATACCAGGATGCTGGCATTCTGCTCCGTTGTCAGCTTGGCAAGCATACCGCCTTCCGGATCGTACATCATAGTATTGAGCGCCAACTCCAAATTGCCGTTGGAATAGAGAAGAGCTCCGGTGGCAATTCCCATAAATAGCGAGAAGTATACTTCTTTGGTGATCAGCGCAAGGCTGATGGCCACAACCGGCGGAAGCAATCCCCAGATTGTCTGGTAAACGGCCGGCAGGTAATCTTCTCCTGCCTTACCCGGTGTATTATATGTAATAAGTACCAGGCCCAGGATCACAGCCAAGGCCACAAGGCTGATGGTCCATTTTTTAAGATTTTTCATTTTCTACTTTCCTTTCCCTTAATTCCTCCGCCGCTGAAATACCGACTCTTTTAGTTCTGTTATACGTTTGTATTCTACTATGTGTCCAAACTAAAATCAATCATCTGGCCCATCTTTCCTTTTCGGAAAAACTTCACCATAATTCTTTGATGGCCCACCAGGAAGGACATTACACTCAATACAGCCTGGATGTATGTGAAAGGAGGATTACAGAACGCTATAATCCCCCCAACACTATCATTTATCTTCTTGCATTTCACTTCTGTCGCAGCTGCTTAAGTCTTGCGTTTACCTGTTCCATCATCTGGGTGTATTTTGCCAGCTTCTCCTTCTCCTCAGCAATCTTGGATTCCGGTGCCTTAGAGATAAATTTCTCGTTGGAGAGCATGCCGTTCACGCGCTTCAGTTCCCCTTCCAGGCGCTTCTGTTCCTTTGTCAGACGCTCAATCTCCTGGGCTATATCCACCAGCTCCGCAAAGGGAATATACAAGGTCGCACCGGGAATCACCACGGAAACCGCATCCGGGTCGATGCCTGCCTTTTCCTTCTGCTCAGTCAACTCGTTGACCGTAGTGACATCACTGGCACTGGCCAGGGATGCAAAGAACAGCTTACCCTCGGTAAAGGTCTGAAGAATCTCCTCGTTCCCACTGACCACAAACACCGCTGCCTTGCGGCCTGGCGCCACGTTCATTTCACTGCGCACATTTCTGATGCCGCGCACCGCTTCTTTGATGGTCTCGGTGTCCTTCTCCTCCTTCGGGAAGTTTCTGTCCTCACGATATACCGGCCATCGGCTGATCATGATGGACTCCTCCTCACTCTGAAGGGTACAGAAAATTTCCTCCGAAATGAAGGGCATGTAAGGATGCAGCAGCTTCAGGGCGTCGATCAGCACTGTCTTTAAGGTCCAAAGAGCCGCATTCTGACTGGCTGTATCGTCCGTGGTGTACAAACGCGGCTTCACCATTTCAATATACCAGTCGCAAAACTCATCCCAGATAAAGTCGTAAACCTTCTGCACAGCGATACCAAGTTCAAAATTCTCCATGTTATCGGTGGCATCCTTCACCAGGGTGTTCAGCTTTGACAAGATCCACTTGTCAACGGGCTGAAGATCCCCCTGAGCAGGCTCCGTCACCTTTTTACCATCCATGTTCATCATAATAAAGCGGGAAGCGTTCCATACCTTGTTGGCAAAGTTTCTGCTGTTCTCCACTCTCTCGTAGTAGAAGCGCATGTCGTTTCCGGGCGCGTTTCCTGTGATGAGGGTCAGCCTCAGGGCATCTGCACCGTACTGATCAATGATCTCCAGGGGATCGATGCCGTTGCCAAGGGATTTTGACATTTTCCTTCCCTGGCTGTCTCTCACCAAGCCGTGGAACAGCACTGTCTGAAAGGGCTTCTCTCCCATCTGCTCAAAGCCGGAGAAGATCATCCGGATGACCCAGAAGAAAATGATATCATAGCCCGTTACCAGCACGTCTGTGGGATAGAAATATTTCAGGTCCTCGGTCTGCTCCGGCCAGCCTAAGGTCTCGAAGGGCCAGAGAGCGGAGGAAAACCAGGTATCCAGAGTATCGGGATCCTGTGTCAGGTGTGTGCAGCCGCACTTGGGACAAGCCTTGGGCTCCTCCCTTGCCACCGTCACCTCTCCGCATTCGTCGCAGTAATAAGCGGGAATCCTGTGGCCCCACCAGAGCTGACGGCTGATACACCAGTCGCGGATGTTGTCGGTCCAGTTGTAGTAGGTCTTCTCCATACGCTCGGGAATCAGCTTGATATCCCCATTCTTTACCGCTTCCACAGCAGGCTTGATCAGCTCATCCATCTTCACGAACCACTGCTCCTTCACAAGGGGCTCGATGGTGGTCTTGCAGCGGTCGTGGGTACCAACGTTGTGGGAGTAATCCTCAATCTTTACAAGGAGCCCCTGGCTCTCCAGCTCCTCCACAATGGCCTTTCTGGCCTCATAGCGGTCCATACCGGCGTACTTTCCGCCGTTCTCGTTGATGGTGGCATCGTCGTTCATCACGTTGATGATGGGAAGGTTATGCCGTTTTCCCACCTCAAAGTCGTTGGGGTCGTGGGCAGGAGTGATCTTTACCACGCCGGTTCCGAACTCACGGTCCACATAAGTGTCGGTGACAACGGGAATCACTCTTTCCATAATGGGCAGCATGACGCTTCTTCCTATCAGGTGGCTGTAACGCTCATCCTCAGGATGGATCGCCACTGCAGTATCGCCCAGCATGGTCTCGGGGCGGGTTGTGGCAAAGGTCAGGAATTCCGTGTTGCTGGGAGTTCCGTCCTCATTCATCACAGGATATTTGATATGCCACAGGTGGCCTGCCTGCTCCTGGTATTCCACCTCTGCGTCGGAGATGGAGGTATTGCACACCGGGCACCAGTTGATGATCCGGGAGCCTTTGTAGATATAGCCTTTTTCATGCATCTTCACAAAGACCTCGGTAACTGCCTTATTGCAGCCCTCGTCCATAGTGAAGCGCTCCCTGTCCCAGTCGCAGGAGGAGCCCATTTTTTTCAGCTGGGAGATAATGCGCCCACCGTACTCCCGCTTCCAGTCCCATGCCCTCTCCAGGAATTTTTCTCTGCCCAGGTCATGCTTGTCGATTCCTTCTTCTTTCAGTTTTTCAATGATCCTGACCTCGGTGGCGATGGAGGCATGGTCGGTGCCGGGCTGCCAGAGGGCGTTATATCCCTGCATGCGCTTAAAGCGGATCAGGATATCCTGCATGGTGTTGTCCAGGGCGTGGCCCATGTGCAGCTGCCCTGTGATGTTTGGGGGCGGAATCACGATGGTGAAAGGTGTTTTGGAATGGTCCACCTCGGCGTGGAAGTATTTTTTGTCCAGCCACTTTTGGTAGATTCGGTCTTCCAGACCCTTGGGGTCATAGGTTTTTGCCAGTTCTTTGCTCATAGTTTTGTGCTCCTTTCTGCTGCAATAGTTTTGATTGCAGGGAAGTGTCATGCGCAGCCCTGAAACACTCCGTGCTCCAGGGTCGCGTTACTCGTCAAAGTTGCAAGCTTATTGTCTTTCGTACAAGCACAAGACAATGTGCTTGCAACTTTGACTCTGCTCATTCGCGCAAAAACGCCCTCTGCGGATGTATAGATACATCAGCAAAGGGCGTCATAAACGCGGTACCACCTTTGTTCACAGCTCATCTCACAATAAGCTGTCTCAAGAGACTTCCTGCAAAGTCCTATCCGGTAACGGGGATAAATCGTGAGGGCTTACGGCCCATACGCTGTCCTGTCGTCTCCCTGGTCAAATGTACCAGGTTCAACATACATTGGCTTTGGGTCCTCCGGCTCAGAAGCTACCTTCCGCACTCCTTCCTTCAAGCAGCCTCTCAGCGCCTCCTGGCAGCCGCTCTCTCTATTAAGGGGTATTGCGTACTCCTCTTCGTCTCAGCCTTTATGATTTTCTTTATATGGATGAATATAGTCCATTGGAAGTGCCTTTGTCAAGTATTATTTTATTCGGACTGTCGGCATCAGCCACTTCCCCACAGGAAATCTATACATTCTCCTGAAGCCATTTTGCAACCCCGTCCTGCTCATTGGACGCAATGATCCCCGTGGCGAGAGCCTTCAGCTCCTCTACCGCATTTTCCACGGCATAGCTTTCATCGGAAATGCGGAACATGGGAATGTCATTCACCGCATCGCCAAAGGACACGATCCTATCACAGCCCCATATCTCTTTCAGCTTTGCGATTGCCTGTGCCTTGGTTGCTCTGGCGGGCATGATCTCACAAAAATACTCGGGTTGGTAGAGCTCTTTCTGGAAATGACAAACATATCTGTCATCCGTTTTGGCGGTATCGTAAAGGGGTGACAATCCCTCTCGTTCCCCAACACACGTAAAATAAAAAACTTCGCCATCGTAAAGGCTTTCGCTGCCTTGCAGAGGCCGTAACCTTTTGTCTCCCTGTCTCCGGCTCAGATAATTCCGGATGCCCGCGTTCTCGCGGCTGGTGTCCCAGGAGAGTCTTTCCACTCCGTCAATCACAGAATATACCAAAGGGGATATGCCATTTTTTTCAATTAATTCCCGAGCATCTTTCATCTCCTCCGCCGTGAATTTCACCGAATGCAGTACCTCTCCTGTATCCGGCTTTATAATGAATGCGCCATTATATGCGATCACAGGGATTTTTGTACTCAGTCCCTTCGTTGCCACGGATGCGGACACCAACGAGCGGGCGGTGGCGTAGGTGAAAAGCATACCTTTCTCTACCAGACGGTTAATGACAGCAGTGCTATATTCGCTTACCTTGGCAGCTTGATTTAAGAGTGTTCCGTCCAAATCCGTGACATACAGCGTTTTCATCTAATTTCTCCCATCAATGCACTCCCTGATATATTTTCTCCAGTTCTTTACGCGTCAACTGCCTGATGCTCTTCACTACAATCTCAAAGCTGACACCATTCTGAAACAAAAGAGCCGCACTGATTTTGGCAGCCGCTTTCGCTTCTTTTTTCGCCTCTTTTTTCGCTTCCTTTGCCGCTTTTTGCGCTGCCTCCTTTGCCTTCTCCCGCGCATACTTTTCTACTGCTTCGCACATTTGCTGCACTCCTCTCTGGTCTTCCTTCAAATACTGAACCCTTGCTGACAGTCTGGGAAACATGGGATTCTCACCCCTTGTGTCCTGCATATACTGCATGAGCTGCGCCGCCTCTGAACCGTCGTTTACCCGGGCATTCACATAGATTTCTTTCATTCCATTCGCTGCCATTCGGCCATTTTCCCTTACTATACGGTCTATATGATATAGGCATCTTCCACCCCGCAGAAAATCCGCCTTTGACAGGTAGATCATACACAGATTCGGTATTTCCCTAAAGTCCGTCCCTTTCTCCGTATACATAGTGTCTATGTTGGAACTGTTGTAGCGTACCCGTCTCTGATGGTCATCTCGACTTGCTTTTTCCATCTCTATACTGTATAAAGTACCACTTACAGACTCACACATAGCGTCCACTGTCACAGAGCGCGTACCGCAATTTCGAAGATGCACCTGTGGCCTGCTCCACAACAATCGCAGCTCTGGATTCCGCAAAAACACGGACAATATCTCTTCCATCGCAGGCATATCCTCAGCAATCTTAACAAAAAAATCATCATCCATCACATTCATGCTGCGAACAATTTCCTGCCGTTTCTTAAAATCTTCATCCCGGCCTAACATATGAACGATCTCCTTCCGCAGGAGACATTATCATGTCAGACTATATACCAATCTCAAATCGCCTCTCTGCTGTTGTAAAATGGGTTTCAAAAGCATCGAAGTTCTTTGAAATAAGAAATTTCAGATAAAATATATCGCAAGAATACAAATGCTTTTCTATAGAGTACCACAGAACCGACACTAAGTCAATGTGTAAAAACCAAAAAAGTATAAACCAAAAAATAAAAAACATATAACCCAAAAACAGGAAACACAAAATGGAACCGCTTCCATATGTCAAACGAAAACAGGTGAAAGACCTGCAGCCCTTCACCCGTTTTCATACATCACATCATCAATTCGTTTTTACAGCTTCACCGTAAACTCAACACATTCCTTCCCGGTGAGCGCCTTCGTTCTCCCGTCAGGCTGACCAAAGCCCACGCTGATGGCAAAGGAACTGCTGTCCGTCAGCTTCTCACCCTTATCATTGATCACCGTAAAGGCATCCTTGTCCACAGGCACAGCCACTTTTTTACTCTCACCCGGCGCAAGCGCAACCCTTGCAAATCCGCAGAGCTTACCGTTGGGCACTGCGTTGGCGGAATCCGCCTTGATATATACCTGTACAACCTCCTCCTGAGCAAAGCTGCTGTTGTTCACAACCACAGCCTCCACAGCAAAGTCCTCAGGCTTCAAAGCCACCTGACTGCCCTTCGCCGCCTCCTGGCCGCCGCAGAAAACGCTCTCAAGCTGCACATCACCGTAGGTCAGTCCATAGCCGAATGGATAGAGAGGCTCTTCTGTCAGATACCGATAGGTCCTTCCCTTCATAGAATAATCCTCAAAAGCAGGCAGTCCTTCCGTGTCATGGTAGAATGTCACCGGCAGCTTACCGGAGGGAGAAATCTTCCCCAACAGGATGTCAGCGATCACCTTTCCGCCTCTTGCTCCGGGATACCAGGACTGGATCACAGCTGCACAGTGCTCCTGTGCAAATCTAAGGTCCATGGCACTTCCCGTCATGTTGATCAAAATCACGGGCTTACCGGTCTCCACCATGGCCTCCAGCAGCTGCCTCTGGCACTCGGGCAGCAGCAAATCGTTCTTGTCGCCGGATGCATAGCTGTTTCCGGTGTCGCCCTCTTCACCTTCCAGGGTCTCGTCAAGTCCTACGCACAGGACCACCACATCGCTATGCTCCGCCACAATCTTGGCCTCACTGATACGGTCAGGACCTGCGGACAAATTCTCCACTCTGTCCTTAAACAGATGGCTGCCCTCGGAGTAGAACACCCTCACATCCTCGCCCACAGCATCCTGAATGCCCTCCAGCACGGTGATGTACCGGGATGCGGTGCCGTGGTAATTTCCGATCAGCGCCACCCTGCTGTTTGCGTTGGGTCCCACCACGCCGATAGTCTTCAGGTTCTCCTTCTTCAGAGGCAGGATTCCGTCATTCTTCAGAAGCACCACGGACTCTGCTGCCGCGCGCTCCGCCAGTGCCAGATGCTCCCTGCACTCCACCTTCTCCAGGCCCAGCCCGTCATATTCCGTCTCATCAAAGAGTCCCAGCAGGAACCTGGTGGTGAACAGTCTCTCCGCAGAGCGGGTGATGTCCTCCTCCGTGATCAGTCCCTGCTCATAAGCCTTCAAAAGGTGTAGATAGGTGTTGCCGCAGTTTACGTCACAGCCCGCCTTCAGCGCCATAGCCGCCGACTCCTCCGCAGTATCCGTCACCATATGCTGGGTGTGGAAATCGCGGATAGCCCAACAGTCAGACACAAAATGTCCCTGAAACTCCCACTCACCCCTCAAAATCTTCTCCATCAGTGTGGTGCTGCCACAGCAGGGCTCCCCGTTGGTCCTATTATAAGCTCCCATGACAGCCTCAACATCCGCCTCCTTTACCAGCTTTTCAAAGGCAGGCAGATAAGTCTCCCTCATGTCCTTCTCAGAAGCCTTCGCATCAAACTTATGGCGCAGCGCCTCAGGACCGGAATGCACTGCAAAATGCTTTGCACAAGCCGCAGACTTCAGATACTCCCCATCACCCTGCAAGCCCTCCACAAAAGCCTTGCCAAGCTCACCGGTCAAATAAGGATCCTCACCGTAGGTCTCATGCCCTCTACCCCACCTGGGATCCCGGAAAATATTCACATTGGGCGACCAGAAAGTCAACCCCTTATAAATATCCCTGTCCCCCTGCTTACTGTACTCATTATACTTAGCACGTCCTTCGGTGGAAATAACATCCCCAGCCTCCTTCATCAGCGCCGTATCAAAGGCCGCCGCCATCCCAATCGCCTGCGGAAACACCGTAGCCACTCCAGCTCTCGCCACGCCGTGCAGCGCCTCATTCCACCAATTATAAGCCGGCACCCCCAGCCTCGGAATAGCCGGCGCACCATACGACAACTGCTCCGCTTTCTCCTCCAACGTCATCTTGGCAACCAGCTCCTTCGCCCGTCTTGCCGCTTCTTTTCTGTCTCTCATTCTTCACCCTCCATATTTGTTATTGTTTATTAATTTCTGTTATCTGTATTAATTTCTTTTGCTCCTTTTTGCAAAAGTGTTCCAACGATAGATCGGAATTTGCAACGCTTATGTCATTGACATGAAAGCATTATTTCAAATTACCAATGTAGTAAAACGAATCTTCATGATTTCTGAATACTTGATTTCCTAAATATTTCATTCCTATCCTCACTAATACTTTTCTGGATGCTATATTTTCAGGTTGTGCCATTCCGTAAATTCCCTTGATATCAGTAGTAGCAAATGATTCTTTAATAATTTGCTTTCCGAGTTCAGTTGCATAACCCTTGTTCCAATATGGTACTCCTATTTTGAATTCAATCTCAGGCTCACACGATCTATAAGGATTTAATCCGCATAATCCAATCAATTGATTTGCACTTTTCTCTATTACTGCCCCATGAAAGCAATCAAGCGTTTTAAAATCTTTATTTATCATATATTTGATGTATTCTTCGGTTCGCTGTTCATCCCACGGATTATTTTTATCTTTCGTATATGTATGTACTCTAATATCAGACATGATTTTGAACAATTCACCTATATCGCTTATCATGTACTGCCGAACAAGTAATCTATCTGTTTCAAAATACAAATGCATATGGCATTCCACCTATATAAATTCCGATTCACCTTACTAACAACACAAATGTAAAAAGAAGTTTCTTTTTCGCCACCATCAGGCACTGTGTGGCGGGTATGCTCTAAGCAAACCATTCAGCGGCGCCCTTAGACGGAGCCGAAATCCACTGCTTACGCAGACTTAGGCGTGATGTCCTTCCGCGCCTTAGTGGTCGTTGCAGTTCGTTTGGCGGAGCGTTGCCGCGTTTGCGTGAGCATACCCGCCGCACAGTGCCGTCACTCGCGGAAAACTATTGCACCCTCCAAGACTCCTCCGGCCCCAGATAAGATTCCTGCAGCTTCATCCCAACCGGATAAACCCGAACCCTCTCCAACACCAGCCCAGCCTCCAGCGCACCCACAGTCACCTGCTGCACGCCCTTCTCAAAATGCATCACCGCTGATACCACTCTGATCTGATCCAGCACCCCCTGGCACCATTTCCACTCCCTGTTATCTCCGGCCTTGAAATCCTCATCCACCAACGTAAGTATCTGCTGCTCTCCCAAACCGTTATCCACACTCACCCGCATGGCTCTGCCGTTCACCGGGGAGTTTGTAGGCGCCGCAAGAAGCTCCACTCTGTAATCACCCTCCTGTGGAACCCAAAACCGATAATCCAACATAGGCCGCTCTTCCTTCTCGGAAAAATCCGCCGTGCTGGGCAGCACCTTCACGCCCACACCATAGCGTCCATAGCCCTTTATCGTCCGGAATGCCCCCCTGTTAGTATCGGACTTTGACACATAATGGTCCGCATCCATAGTCACCACACCGTTCATGGGCAGGAATGTCCCTTCCGGCAATCCCATCCGCTCCGGTGCTGAGGCCGTGATATCCGCTGCCACTGTGGTCTCCCCATCGCTGACTAGTAACCTCACCTTCGATGTCCCCTCAGGCAGCTTATCCCGAAGACAGCGAATCTCCACCTGCTGCAGCAGCTCCACTTCTCCGGAAACCATGCTGACCTTCAGCCACTCCGGTATGTCTCCTGTCTCCGGCTGAATCTGAAACCGGAAAAAGCCAACTCCATCGTTCGCTATCTCCAATGTCACTCTCTCGCAGCCTGCAGACTGGAAATCCGGAACACTGATCACAGAAGGACCGCCGTAATTTTTCAAATAGACCATATCCCCATCACTTCTGGACACGCTCATTCTCGGCTTCTGAACGGGCTCCATAAGGCAGACATAAGGATATCTGCAGCCATCCTCATTCCAGCGGGTAAAGCCCACATGGGGCGCAAGCTGCATGCCATCCCATTTTCCGCCTTTAAATCTGCCAAACTCTTCTATCAACTCTCTGTCTTTGATAATAGTCTTCTGCCCCATGCCAATATACTGGTTGGCCACCGACCTGCCCTGTGCCGCATAGTGATGATTTTTTGCCGCGATCAGATTCATCTTCAGCAGGTTCATGCTTGCTGTGGCGGAAAAATGTATCATACTGTACCAGGCATCCTTCTCCTCCGCCGGCAGCTTTTCATAAACTTCCGCGGATAATTTTTCCACAGCCTCAGCCCGCTTCAGCATCCGGTCCGCCTCCCCATAATGACTGGGATGATAAATCTCTGCATTCTGGGCCTCCGGTCTGCGAAGGTGGTTTAAGTCTATATATTCCGTGAACACCCGGGCAATCTTTTCCTGCAGGGTTTCGTCCGCCAGAGGAAAACACTTTTTCGCCCACTGGGCGGTAAACTCCCGATAACTCTCAGGGTTACTATAGCCCCACTTCCCGTAATCATAAGCCAGCGCCATAAAGTATGTCAGCGGTACCTCGTGGAACTTCAGGTCGCCCACATTAACGATCCATAGATCCCTGATACCGTATTCATATGCCATACACATCTGTTCCCAGGTCTTTGACAGGGGCGTGGAATCCACCCACTCATAGGAGATGGGGCCGCCATGATAGTCAAAATGGTAGTACATGCCAAAGCCGCCGGGGTGGTTACGCCATGCAGCCTCCGGCAAGGTCCGCATATGGCCGAAGTTGTCCTCACAGAGCATACAGATCACGCCGTCCAGCTCCTCCCAGTCCTTGAGACCGGGCGTATTCTCATCTCCGTAAAAGTATGCTTCCACTTCCTTATAGAGCGCTAGCATCTGGGGAACCTGGGAAAGATCAGGATTTACATGCTCCCTGATCAGCTGCCGCTGCTTTCTGATGATATCTTTCAGAAGCTCCACATTCTCCTGCACTGTGGCGTTATCTCCCAGCATGGAGGAATCCCGCTCTCCCCGCATACCGATGGTGATGATATTCTCGTATTTACCGCTGCGCTTCAGGCTGTCCTCCCAGTAATTCAGAAGTCCCTGTTCATTGGTATAGAAATTCCAGGCATTCCCATAGCGGGTGTCCTCGCCCCGGACCTTATCCCATTCCTCACTGGCCCGCAGACAGGGCTCGTGATGGGAATAGCCCATTACAACACCGTAGATATCCGCCAGCTCCTCATTCCTGCTGCCGGGTCCGTCCAGAGGGAAGGAAGCAGACCACATGGCAGGCCATAAATAATTTCCTTTCATCCGCAGCAGGAACTCAAATACATGCTTGTAAGCGTCTGCGTTAAAGCCACCGAAATGGTCGCTTACCCAATTGCCAAAGCAGGGCCATTCGTCATTGATGAAAAATCCCCTGAAACGCACACTGGGCTCCTTTGATGTAACCTGGATATCTTCCTTTATAACAGGAGCGCTGACCTTTGCAGGTGCTGCATCTCCCCAATAGACCAGAGGTGTGACACCCAGGTACTCCGAAAGCGTAAACATGCCGTAGATCGTTCCCCTTTTATCACTGCCGCAGATAACAAGGGCCTGATCAATTCCGGGAAAAGGCTGTTCCACCAGTGCAAGCTTAAATACCTCGCGCTTGTCCTTAAGCTCTGCCGCCGTAAATTTTCCTTCTGCTTCCAAGCGCTGAAGCAGCGGGCTATGACCCATAGTAACACAGAGGATCACCCCTTTATCTGTCTCCTGACTTTTCGACTCCAGGAACGCCTCCGATACAACCTCCGGCCGCACATCCGTCACCAGGCAGATGTCCTCTGCCACCGCCTCAGCAATCAATTTAACACCCTCAAAAGCCTGACTCTCCACAAGTATGGGAAGGGCTCTGCCGCCCTCTATAAGCTTCATTTCCATGATACCTCTTTTCCGCTGCCATCAGGCAGCCAAACCAATCCTACGGAATAACCGCTCCGTGAAAAATGTTAATTTACATAACCAAATCCAAGGATAGTAAACTGCTTATCCTCATCTCCTGCCTGCATGGAAATCTCCACATGATGCTCCTTCTTCTCTTTGCCGCGGAAGCAGATCAGGGCATTACAATGATTCCAGCCCACCTCATGGGGATCAATGCTCCTCACCTTTTCCCCGTCAACGGTAATCTCCGCAATTCCGAATTTCGGATCGGCAGAATCCTTCTCCACGATCAAAAGCGCGCTGCACTCAATGTCAATGACAAACGGCCGGCTGCCGCTTTCATGCATCCAGTTATCGGGAAGCAGAGGCGTAATCTTCAGGTCCAGATTTCTCTCCGCCCCCTGCAGTTCCTTGTCCGTCCCCGAAAAATCACCGCAGTCTATTTTCACTCCCTCCGGCACATTAGTCCGGTCCAGAAGCTGAATTCCTGCAAACTCCCTTCCAAAGGGTGCCTCTATCTGCCTGAGATCCGGTTCCGTCTCGTCCCCCGGCAGTCCGTCCACCGTCCGAAACAGCTGTACCAGACAGTCCGCCATGACGGTATGGCCCAGGTTACTGGGGTGATATACATCATAAAAGAACTGGGCCTTGCTGAACACCCGGCCCTGACCGGGCTTTTTGTAAAACTGCTCCACTACACAGTCCTTTACACTCACCATGGGCAGCTGATAGACCTCACCGACCTTCCCCAGCTTGTCCTGAAGATTCCAATCGTCTGTAAATACGGAAAACAGCAGTATTACCGCAGGCTGGTTCTCTGAATACCAAATCTTGTTTACCAGGCTG
Source organism: Acetatifactor sp. (assembly GCA_022511385.1). Classification (GTDB taxonomy): domain Bacteria; phylum Bacillota; class Clostridia; order Lachnospirales; family Lachnospiraceae; genus Acetatifactor. The sequence continues at coordinate 2,287 of JAFLRN010000060.1, read as the reverse complement.
TCATAGCTCTCTCCCCCAGTCTCATCTCCCGCGTCATTTACGGCAAATTCCACTACCACAAGATCCGGCTTCACAGCGCCCTCACTGCACACATCCCGCTGATAGCGAACCATGCCGAACTCTGAGGAGGTACCGCCCACTCCGGCCTTCACATAATGAATATTCTCTTCGGTGCCCTTCCCCGCCAGTTGGCAGAAGCCCTGGAATGTCTTGTAGGCATAGCACTGAGTGTTAATGGGGATCGCGCCTGCTCCCTGGGTGATGGAGCCACCGATAAAGGCAACCGTCACATCTTCTCCTTTTTTCGCCCGCTCTATTGCTCTTTTCAGGCGCAGAGTATTTCCCGTCTGCATAACGGATTTCTCCAGCATTTGTTTATACTCCGAGCTCTCAAGATCAATCTGGCACTCTTCCTCCGGCTCCGGCACATCATAGCCATCCTGAAGATACAGCCGCACAGATACCTTTGCCAGCGTGCCCGCCTTTTCAAAGACAAAACGCATCTGTCCCGGTACCCTGTCATCGTCCGACCATTCCACCTCATTCAGTTTAATGACCTTCTCCATGCCGTCGGCCCGGACCGGAACCTGAAATACCGTTCCCGATCTGTATGGGTCACGCTTTCCGTACATTTGCATCACAAACTCTGCCGTCTCCGTTGGGTTATCAGTCTCCACCGTGACACCTATGGAGTACACAAGACGACGGAAACCCTCCGCGTTGGGCAGAAGACCCAGTATCTCCTCATCCGTGATCCCGCCTGTGATCCGCGCAAAGCTGATCATCCGGGAATCATCCAAAAAGATAGTCTGCACGCCTTTTCCGTCAGGCTGTGGGGAACCTGCCACCTCCTTGTTTCGCATAATAAAAAAGCTTTTCCGTTTTTTCTCCGGGTCCTTCGGAGCCTTTGGTCCTGCCATAGTGTCCTTCCTTTCTGCCGCGTAAGGCATAGTACGTCTATTTTTTATAGTTTACAATACTTTTTACCTGAGTGACAACCTAAACCTTGTGAAATCTTGCAGAAAAATTGTTATTTCCCTTTCGAAGCCAGACTGGCATGGCAAAAAAGTTTTATTTTGGCACTTTTTATCAATCCAGTTTTTCTATACACTGTCATTAACATTTTAGTCCGCAGACAGAAAATAAGCATGCAGTCACATCACTGGTAAGTCTTTTTCTGACAATACAGAAAGTCAAATCCCCCACAACAGGGCTGCAGGATATTTAACCCTCGCGGAAATGAAACATGCTATTTGAAAGAAAAATAGCAGAAAAGAGGAAATTATGAAAAAAGAAAAGAAGAATTCAGAAAAGAAAAAGAGTTACGGCCTGCTTCTCGCTGGCACGTTGCTGTTGGTTGTGGGCATCATACTGGCATTGGTCACTTACAACACCAGTTACCGCGCCTCTGTAGAAACCGGAGATGCCATATCGGCATTGAAGACACAGATAAACACAGTAAAAGGCGGTACTGCTGAGGGGGATCTGGATGCACTGAATGCTGAGGTAAGCTCATTATCTGACAAAAAGCTTAGCCAGGAGCGTCCCTACTCCTACAGCCTGACTCTGGTATTTTTTGCCGTACTGCTGACCGGAAAGGGTATCTGCAACGCTGTCATCGGCGTATACAAGTCCAATAACCGCAGCGTCAGACAACTGGCAATGGCAGGACTTTTAGCTGCGTTGTGCTATATTGGATTCGCCTTCCTCAAGATAGACATACCTGTGGGCCCGGAAAAGACCGCTTTCCATTTTGGAAATGTTTTCTGCGTGCTGGCGGCACTTCTTCTGGGCGGTTACTGGGGCGGTCTGGCAGGCGCAGTGGGCATGACCATCGGCGACCTGACCACAGCCTATGTGACCAGCGCCCCAAAGACCTTCCTGCTAAAGCTCTGCATCGGCCTGATTGTAGGACTGGTGGCTCACAAGCTGTTCAAGCTTAGCCGCGACCACTCCGCAAAATACGTGACCGGTGTAACCATTGCTGCAAGTGTTTGCAGCATGGCATTCAATATCGTAGCGGATCCTCTGGCAGGATATTTCTATAAGACGTATCTGCTGGGCGTACCCCAGGACATTTCGTCTGCGTTAGCCAAGGTCGCCGCCCTGACCACCAGCGTTAATGCCGTTGTGGCTGTGTTCACATCCACCATCATTTATCTGGCGCTGCGTCCTGCACTGCGGAAGGCAGGCTTGTTCCCGGAGGTGTAAACTTTAGTTACGCTTATGATCTTGCCAGTACAGAGGCAGGATGCACGGACAACTTTTGACAGCATTATGGAGGTTG
>JAFLRN010000006.1 GCA_022511385.1 Acetatifactor sp. | reverse complement strand
CGGAACCGATCAGCTTGCCGTTCAGCTCAGGGATAACCAGGCCGATTGCCTTAGCTGCACCGGTGGAGTTGGGAACGATGTTGCAAGCGCCTGCACGGCTTCTTCTCAGATCGCCCTTTCTCTGAGGTCCGTCAAGGATCATCTGGTCGCCGGTGTAAGCGTGAACGGTGGTCATGATACCGCTCATGATAGGTCTGCAGTCGTTCAGAGCCTTAGCCATGGGAGCCAGGCAGTTGGTGGTGCAGGATGCTGCGGAGATAACGGTATCTTCAGCCTTCAGGGTATTGTGGTTTACGTTGTATACGATGGTAGGAAGGTCATTTCCTGCAGGAGCGGAGATAACAACCTTACGTGCACCTGCGGTGATATGTGCGCTTGCCTTTTCCTTGGAGGTGTAGAAACCGGTACACTCTAAAACTACGTCTACCTTCAGCTCACCCCAGGGAAGCTTGGAAGCGTCTGCCTCCTTGTAGATGGTGATGGTCTTGCCGTTTACGGTGATGGAATCCTCACCTGCCTCAACCTTATCGGCATATTTGTATTTACCCTGTGCGGTGTCATACTTCAACAGGTGTGCCAGCATGGTAGGGCTTGTCAGGTCGTTGATCGCAACTACCTCATACCCTTCTGCGTCAAACATCTGTCTGAATGCCAGACGGCCGATACGGCCAAAACCGTTGATTGCTACTCTTACTGCCATTTTAGTTCCCTCCTAAAATATATTTTTTATAGATTCTGGCAATACTGACAGGACTTGTCAGATTGTCAAAATTTTGTCAGCAATGATATTTTACATAATTTCCCGATATAATTCAAGATGTATTTGAAAAATAATTTGGGTTTGTCCGGAAATTTTACAGATTGTTTAGAAATGTGGTATACTTGATTAGAATTTGCGCAAGTGACGGCACCGGACAGCGTATGTACTCACGCAAACAAGGCAACGCTCCGCTGAACTAACTGCCAACTTCGACTAAGGCGCGAAAGTACCGCGCCTAAGTCTGCGTAGGCAGTGGATTTCATCTCCGCTAAGGATGCCTTAAGGTGTTTGCTTTGAGTACACCCGCTGCCCGCTGCCTGTGACCCGCTTATGAATAATAGTAGTATCAGCAACCGTTACAGTATCGTTAGAAAGGAGACCAGCTATGCCAATTACAGCAGACTGTCATCTACATTCCTCTCATTCCGGGGACTCGGATACCCCTATGGAAGAAATGATCCTCCAAGGTATTAAGCAAGGCCTGGATACCATGTGCTTTACTGAGCACCACGACATCGACTATCCCGACTCAGCTGACGGACCGGGGGACATTTTTTTGCTGAATACCGACTCTTACCTCTATGATCTGGTCCGGCTTAAAGAAAAATATGAGGGAAAGATACGTCTGCTCTTCGGAGTGGAATTGGGACTGCAGCCGGAAGCTTTCCGGCCAATTTCCGTCTATGCAAAATCCTATGAGTTCGATTTTCTCATCGCTTCCTCCCATATCTGTCATGGCAGGGATCCTTACTACGCTGCTTTTTATGAAGGCCGCTCTGAGGAGGAGGCATACCGGGAGTACTTTGAATCCGTTTTGGAGAATGTAAAGAAATTTTCCTGCTTTGACGTGTACGGCCATCTGGATTATGTGGTTCGCTACGGGCCAAATAAAGACCGGGAATATTCTTATGGGAAATACAGGGACATCATCGATGAGATTTTGAAATCGTTGATTGAGAAGGAAAAAGGCCTGGAAATAAATACCGGCGGATTGAAAGGCGGTATGCGCGACATCCATCCCTGCGCTGAAATTCTGAAACGTTACAAGGAACTGGGCGGTGAAATCGTCACCATCGGCTCCGACGCCCATTCTCCTGAGAATATTGCATCTCATTTTGGCCGGGCATCAGAAGTCCTGAAAGCCTGCGGCTTCCAATACTACACAATATTTGAGAAGAGAAATGCTGAATTCAGGAAAATCTAGCAGAACATGAAAGGAGGGCGCAGTCAAGTTGGCTTTCCGTGTATCCACGGGTTTCTGCAGCTTACCGCGCCCTTTACTATATTCATGCTCAAAGCTTTCGGCTTCCAAAGATCTGTTCCCTGCAAAAGTCCATTCCCACAGATCGATCAATCACTGAAATAAGATACGGATTCCTTCAAAACACCGGCCATATCATTGATCTTTTCACAGTTGTCGTTCACTTCTCCCACTTCTGCGATAATCTCATGGATGTTGTCATTTACCTGTTGACTGCTCTCCGCGCTCTCCTCACTGATTACGCTTAAGGCCTGCATCTTTTCGATCACTCTCTCCTTATAATCAGTCAGATGATCGGTCCTGTCTGCAATCGCCCTGATCTCCGTCACGGAATCCTCAATCTCGGTGCTGAGTTCCTCATACTTCTGCTGTGTCATGGAAACACTCTCCTGCTCTGCTCGAATCAGAGCATAGACCTTATCCGCCAGATTCACCGATTCCTGTGACTTCTCGGTGATTGCTCCTGCAAGATTTTTGATCATTTCTGCACCCTCTGCGCTCTGTTCGGAAAGATGCCGGATCTCCTCTGCGACCACAGCAAATCCCCTGCCCGCATCCCCGGCCCTGGCGGCCTCGATGGAAGCATTTAAGCTTAAGAGATTTGTCTGTTCGGAAATGGATAAAATCAGTTCAACTGCCTGATGAATCTGCATGATCACATCATTGGTCTGAGATATCTGCGTTGCAATATCATTCACCGCTCCTACAGATTTCTTGCTGCTCTCCAGGATCTCATTCATGCTGGTCATGGCCTCGTTATTGGTAACCAGAATTTTTTCCGAGTGTCCTGACAAATTTTCCACACTGTCAGAAATTTCATTGACGCAATCTCCGATCTCCAGCATCCGCTCATTAATGTCCTGCACGTTCTCCGATATTCCCGTGACAGATTCCACCTGGGATGTGATTACGGATGTGATTTCCGTTGCCCTTCGGGTACTGCTCTGGCTCAGCATCGTAACATCGGCCACATTGTCCGCCAGATTTTGGGAGATATTCTTTACCTTACCTATTGTCTCTGACAGATTTTTCTGCATGGAACTGGTCTCCAGCAAAAGATTATCCATTTCCTTTATGGCACTCCTGCTCTCCTTTTGCTTTCTGAGGTTACCCTTTGACAGGGCGCTGACATTCTTCCCTATAGTCAGGAAGGAATTCGACAGGCCCTTGTTAATAACAAGGATAATAACAGCAAACAGCACCACCAAAACAATTGCAATGGATATAAAGGTGATGACTATGCTCTTTGTTGCTCCAGTCACATGGTCCTGCAGCTGACCTGCAAAAGCCACTCCGATAATCCGGCCATCTTGCAGAATAGGCATATAATAAGCATAATAAACCTGCTTATCTATCATCACATACTCGTCATAGTATCCGTTTCGGATCTCTTCAGCATCGGCCACAATATCCTTCTCAAATTCAATTTCCGTAACACGGTAATTGTTTTCGTTTCTGATAGAGGTCGCAGTGGGCACACCGTCCAATAAGATGGCCATCTCAATGCCCTGTTCCTTAAGACTGTCTAGATAATCATAATACTGAAGCACGCTGATAGCGTTTATCTTTCGCTCCTCACAGTAGTTAGCCAGGTTATTAGCCACCACATACAGCATATTCTTTGACGCGTTTTCCAAATTACGTTTGGTAATGAATAAGGAAGACACACTGATAATGGAAATTGACAGCACAAGCGGTATCAGGGACAGCATGATCAATATGCTGAATAAACTAAACTTGCCTTTCCTTTTTGTCATAAGATTTCTCCTACGCTATATTATTCCACTCAGCCCTTGATAATTTTCTTTTTACGGGCCATGACAACGCTCTGGATCACCAGGAACAGACACAGCATGGCGGCAACGGTAATACCCGTCCACCAAGCTTCGCCAAGACCTGCGGAGGAAACAATATTCTGTATCGTACTCAGAGACAGCACGCCAAAGAAAGTACCTATGATGTTACCTACACCACCCGTCAACATGGTGCCCCCGATAATGGATGAGGCGATGGCATTCATCTCCATGCCCATCGCATGGGAGGGTGAGCCGGATCCAATGTGCAGGAAATAGACAAACCCGCCGATTCCTGCCAGCAGACCGCATATCAAATGGGCATAAAATTTCGTGCGCTTTACATTGATTCCAAGCATCAGTGCACTCTGACTGTTTCCGCCCACTGCGTAAAAACGGCGTCCCAGCTTACTCCAGCGGAGTAAACAGAAGAAAAAGATCACCACAAGAAGCGCTACTACTACGCCGATTTCTATGTATGCATCCACATAGACTCCGTTTCTGTTCGTGGAGCCAAGCCCCGGAATCACGATCCTCGCGTTCTTTAAGGCAACAAACTGCTCATTTTGCACATTGAAGGGCTCCGTATTCACGATGGTGGTCATGCCCCGGGCAAAGAACATGCCTGCCAGGGTAACAATAAAGGGCTGAATCTCCAGATAAGCCACCAGAGCTCCCTGTACCAGACCGAAAGCCAGGCCAATGGCCAGAGCGATCAGCAGAGAGACAAAAACATTTCCTCCCTTATAGTCCAGGTAGACCGCGCAGCTCATGCTGACAAGGGCAGCCATGCCGCCCACGGAGATATCAATTCCTCCCGCGATCATGACAATGCTCATGCCGCAGGCAGCAATGATCAGCGCCGCCTGGGAATTCAAAATATTTAAGAATGCCTGTGGTCTTAAAAAAGCACCGCCCTGAAAGATCATGGCGCCGATATACATCACGAAAAAGACGACCACGGTAATGGTGAGCAGCAGATTTGTATCGGTCATATTTTGAAATTTGCTGCTTATTCTTTTTTTGGTATTCTGTGTTTTTTCGGTAGACATATCAACCGACCTCCTTTCCGCTCAGACGCAGTGTCAGTTTCTTCTTAAAGCCATTCAGGTACCGCCTCACGGTAGGAGCACTCAGAACAACCAGCACGATGACCACAATAGCCTTGTACGCGGGAAGCGCATCCGACCGCACATCATATTTATAAAGTGTGGTGGTCAGGAACTGGATGACATAAGCACCCAGGACGGAAGCGGCTATATTGAATTTGCCTCCGCTCAGAACATTCCCGCCCAGTGCCACCGCAAGAATGGCATCCATCTCAATGTCCTTGGCAATGACGGAATAGTTAATGGTGGAAAGACGGCTGACCTTGATCAGTCCGGCAACAGCCACACAGAGTCCCAAAATGACAAAGGCTAAAAACTTGATCAAAATAGGGTTGAGTCCGTTCAGTCTTGAAGAGCTCTCGTTGATACCCACGGACTGCGTATACAGGCCCAAAGTTGTGAACTTCATCAACAGGGCAATGATGATCAGACACGCTGCCGTTATAAAGATCGGCGTGGGAATGGGAATGCCCGGAATGATATTGCCAAAATAGCCGAAGCTCTTGTCGTTTACGATGGGAAGCTGGTTCAGGTTGACCCAGGCCGCAATGGACCGCCCGGCCGTATAGAGGATCAGCGTGGCTACCATGGGCTGAATTTTAAAGTATGCCACCAGCACACCGTTAAATGCACCGCAAAGCACCGCTGCAAGGCAGCCCGCTAAAAATGCCACGATGATGGGAGCCTGCATCTTATCAGGCCACGGCGTTGTGCTGCCGCAGAGCACCCGCAGGATCACGCTGCCGCTGATGGCAATGCCTGCGCCCACACTGATGTCCTGTCCCCCGGCGGCTGCCGTCACCAGTGTCATGCCGATGGCCAGGATGGCAAGCTCAGAACCGTAATCAAGGATCGTGATCAGATTACCGGTGAAAACGGGATTGCCCGCACTGTTGGTTTTCAGGGTGACAGCGAAAAAGCCGGGGTCCATGATCAGGTTAAACAGGACCAGCGCCAGCAGAGCCGCTATCGGAATAAAAATCTGCCGGCTCACAATATTTTTTAAAATATCCTTAACGGTAAGTTTCTTTTTCTCAGTTTTCTGCATCGTCTCTGTTCCCTCCGGCAATCGTATTCATGATCATGTTCTGGGTCAACTGTTCTCCCGAGAGCTCCCCTACTACCTTGCGGTCCCGCATCACTACCAGCCGGGAACAGGTGCGCAGCATCTCGTCCGTCTCTGAAGAGATGAAAGTAACACTCATCCCCTCCGAAGCCAGCTTCAGCACCAGCTTCTGAATATCTACCTTTGTTCCCACATCAATACCTCTGGTTGGCTCATCCAGGATCAGATATTCCGGATGAGTCAAAAGCCACCTCGCCAGAATCACCTTCTGCTGGTTACCGCCGGACAAAGACTTGATTGGTGTATCGGCAGAAGCTGTCTTGATGTCCAGAAGCTTGATATATTCGTCGGCAAACTTATATGCCTGGGCTTTCGAGATGGGCTTGAAAAAACCTTTCAGCGTCTGCAGCGCAAGAATGATGTTATCCCGCACAGAAAGATCTCCCACAATACCGTCCAGCTTACGGTCCTCAGGAAGATACGCAATTCCGTTTTTCATGGCGTCAAGAGGCTTGGCGATCTTAATGACCTTCCCGTTCTTCTTCACGGTGCCGCCCACTACTCTGTCCGCCCCGAAAATCGCACGCACACATTCACTTCTGCCGGAACCTAACAGTCCCGTAAAGCCGTTTACTTCTCCCTTGTTGATATGGAAATCGAAGGGCTTGATACCTGCGTCACTCACCAGCTGCTCCGTCTCCAGAACTGCCGTGTGGGCATCCTTCCCTTCGTAAGCCGCGCCTTCCGACTTGATATCCGACATGTCGTCCAGATCCTTACCCAGCATCTTCGCCACCAGCTGGACCCTGGGCAGGTCCTTGATATCGAAAGCGCCCACCAGCTTACCGTCGCGCAGCACCGTAATCCTGTCACAGACCTCATACACCTGATCCAGGAAATGGGTCACAAAGATAATTCCTACGCCTCTCTCCCTCAGATTGCGCATCAGTACAAACAGCTTTTGCACTTCCTGGTCATCCAGGGACGAGGTGGGCTCATCCAAAATCAGCACTTTACAATCCATATCCACAGCTCTGGCGATAGCTACCATCTGCTGAACCGCAATGGAACAGCTGGACAACTGCTGGGTAGCAGTGGCGGGAACATCCAGGGAACGCAGCAGCTTCTCAGCATCCGAATTCATCTTCTTCCAATTCTGTCCCAATCCTGCCGTACGGCCTATGTACATGTTCTCAGCCACAGAGAGATTGGGGCAGAGTGTGATCTCCTGATAAACCGTACTGATGCCCACTTTCTGGGCATCCTGGGGCGAACGGATGGACACTGCTTTGTCGTATCCCTTTAAGAAGATTTCTCCGTCATCCTTCTCATAAACTCCGGTCAAAACCTTTATCAACGTGGATTTTCCGGCTCCGTTTTCCCCCATCAGCGCGTGGATCTCACCCTCGCACAGAGAAAAATCCACCCCCTGCAGGGCTTTTACTCCGGGAAAACCCATATGAATATTTTTCATTTCTAACACAACGTTTTCTTTCACCAGTGCATTCACCTCATTCCTTATTTTACAAAAAGTGCGGTGCAAGCGTACGATTCTCATTTACGCTGCGCCGCACTTTGATAGCACTAAACCATAAGTATCAGGCCCATCTGATTAGATACCATATTTTTCTACATCAGCCTCAGTGATTGTGGATGCATCAAATCCCTTCTCGTCCATGATAATGGTCTTAGGAGAGATTGTCTCGCCCTTCTCAAGCTTCTTGATGATATCATCAAGGTAGGAAGCCTGCAGAGGATTGCACTGTCCGTCATAGTTCCAGTTGCCGTTCAGCAGCTCCTGCAGAGCCCACTTGTTGGTATCAAAGCCCATGATCACAACATCGCCGTTTACGCCATGGGTGATTCCGTTTGCATCAAGAGCTGCAACTGCACCCTGAGCCATGTTGTCATTCTCTGCATAAATTACATTGAAGGAAGTTCCAGCATCGATCACGGACTGAACGATCTGCTGTGCCTGTTCAGCGTTCCAGTTTCCTGTCTGCTGCTTCACTATGTTCCAGCCTTCTGCATTTGCCATATCAACCAATGCACCGCTGCGGCCAACCTGTGCTGCAGTACCCATCTGGCCCTGAATGTGGATGATATTGTACTCGCCAAGGTTCTGATTCTTCAGCCAGTTGGCAGCGGTCTCACCCTCTTTTGCCATATCGGAAACAACGGATGCCTCGTAAAGGCTTGCATCAGCGTCGATGGTACGGTCATACAGAATCACCTTAACGCCTGCGTTCTTTGCATCCTGCAGTACGCCGTCCCAACCGGAAACGTCCTGTGCGGAAAGAAGCAGATACTGAACGCCGCTCTGGATCATCTGCTGAGCAGCATTGATCTGCTTGTCGTTGGTATCACCGTAAGCGAAGTTGGCATCATAGCCGTTCTCCTTGGTGAACATAGCCTGCAGATCCTTGTCGTTTGCGGTACGGTAACCGGACTCGTTGGGGTCGTTATTGATAATGCCGACCTTGATCAGATCCCCGCTGCCGCTGTCACCGTTGCCACCGCATGCTGCCAGTCCGAACAGCATTGCAGCTGCCATTACAACTGCTAAAACTCTCTTTTTCATGATTGGTATATCCTCCCAAATATTTTGTTTTCAGGATTTTCTCCTGATAAAACTAATTTTACCTTGCATTCCATGAAAAAACCATTCAGACAAATGACAAAAATGTTAATTTTTTTATTAACAAATTCAATATTTTAATTATTTTATTATTTTGGTAGATTTTTATATCCATTTCTCGACGTAGCGTGACATTTTAGGAATTGTCTTCCACACTCTTCCCCCGGCGGAATTGGGTAGGAGTCATTCCCTGTGTCTTTTTAAACAAAAAAGAAAAATAATGGGGATCCTTATAACCCACCTCCGCGCTGATCACGCTGCTCTTTTTTCCGGTACATCGCAGCAGTTCCTTTGCCTTATTCATTCTGATATCCGTCAGATATTTAATAAAGGTTTGTCCCGTATGCTGGCTAAATATTGCGCTCAGATGGTTGGGCGAAAAATTCACATGGGAGGCTGCTGAATTCAGTGACAGCTCCTCATCTGCATAGTTTTCATCAATATAACACATTACCTCATCCAGAATGTCGCCATAACGGTTACCAGCGGCCTTTTCCCTCATTTCCAGCGCTTTTCCGATCATATCCTCAAGATATTTTTCCACTCTCCCATTCACATTTTGCAACATGTCTGAACTTATATCAGGGAGGGTGATCCCATCCCTTTCAATCTGTAAGTTTTCCAGAAAATCCACAACGCAAAAATAGGTATCTAAAATGATATACTGCCTGAAAATATCCGATTTCAGAGCATCACTGTCGCTTATACCCTGCAGAAATTCTTCCACAAAGTATTTTGTCTCTTCCACGTTTCCTACTTTTAAAAACTCACGTATTTTTCCTCTGTCAATCTGTTTGGGACTGATACTGCCGATGTCAATCGTTTTACTGTTTGCATACGTGCCGAATGCCAGCTTTTCGCTGTCCAGTATCTGGCTTTCACTGACGAAATAGCGGCGTGAAAAGGCACGGCTGGCTCTTTCAAAGGATTCCGGCAATTTCCCGAGACGATTTACGGGAGTGCCGATTCCTCCGAAATAATAAGTCCGTCCCCCGCTTGTGAAGTGCTCCTTTAAAAGGTTCATACAATCATTCTGGAGATACTCCAGTTCTTCTCTGGAATCTCCCTGAAATATCAGAATATGCCCTTCCAGATCTCTGTCAAAAACAAGAAGATGCCCTTGGTTTTCCACAGACCACTGCTGCAGCAGCTCCTTCATTTTCTGACTGCAGTCAACATACTCACCGCTTACTGAATACGGATGCTGAGTTGTCATCAGAATAATATTATACCACATTGCAGAAAGCTCCACCCCCAGCTGACGGGCATCCTCCAACAGTTCAGCCGTAGAGACGGAGCCTGTGAGCAGCTTCCGTGAAAAATGCCTCCTGCCTATTTGGTATCCTTCAATGATTTCACGCTCCTGCCGATGCTTCATGATCTTCTGCCCAAGAGCATCCAATTCTGCCAGCAGCTCTGATCCGCTGATCGGTTTAAGAAGATACTGGGCTACTCCCAGCCTGATTCCCTCTCTGGCATACTCAAATTTTTCTTCGTCGGAAAGAATAATAATTTCAATCCATGGCATTTCCTTTTTGACAAGTCTGCTTAGAGATATTCCGTCCATAAACGGCATTGTGGTATCCGTGATCAAAATATCCGGCCTAAGCTTCTGGATTAAGGGAAAGGCCAGTTCTCCATCACTGGCCTCTCCACAAAGCTCATATCCATTTGCTTCCCAGTCAATGCTGTTTCTGAGATTGTCCAATATCTCAAATTTATCTTCCACCATAAATACTTTTAGCATAGTAGCTCCTTGGATCTAAATCCTTCTGTCCGCACTCATTTCTGCTTTTCTGCAAGTGATGCCAGCCCTGATAATGTTCCAACCGCAGACTATATTTATATATTGCTGAATTTATCAGCTGCAGAGTACCACGATATTTTTGGGCGTGGTCTGTGCGGGGATACTCCTGGTGGAGGTCTCATAAATTACCACCAGATCATGGTCTGCAGGACTTCCCTGAAAATACTGGTTGTTCGTGGTCCGAATGTCCACAGAGCCGTCCAATTTTAACTGCAGGGTCCGCTCCTGATTTACCAGTTCCCGGCTGTACCGGCTCACATCAATCATGCGGTCATTTCTGTTCCTTGCAGCCACCGCTGCATTATACTGGGGCGGGTAGATCAGGATCATGGGCGCATCCGCCAGATACCAGAAGGTGCAGTCCATTCCCACCGATAATGTCTCAAAATCTACCACATAGGTTGTGGGTGACAGGATAATATTTACCGTCTCTCCCTCTTCCGTCTCCAGGGTCACAAAGAGGACGCAGCCGTCAGCACGTCGGCCTCCCTGCCTGGTGGGCATCATGTCCACAATAGTCCCTCTGACCCAGCCAAACCGGGGCATCACAGGAGTCGCTCCCCCATTGTTATAATGAATATCCATTTGTCCCTCCTTCACGCCGATTGTCATTCTATCACTAATCTCTATGACGGCTTCTCCATAACTGTGCAGGTACACATTTAAACGTTTTAAAAATTCAAGACTGAAACGGGATCATGACCTTTACAAATGGTTCCCCCTCCCAGCACAAGCCCATCCCGGTAAAAAACCACTGCCTGCCCGGGGGTGACCGCCCTCACCGGCTTCACAAAGCGGCAGCGGACCCTGCCATCCGGCAATTTCTCGATGGTACAGTCCTCCCCACCGTGATTGTATCGTATCTTTGCCCTGACCTGCAACACTTCCGTCAGATCCTCCACTGCCATGAAATTCACTCTGTCGCAGAATACCTCCGAACAGAATACATCCTGATTGCTGCCAATCACAACCTCATTGGTCTCCGGTCTGATCTGTGCCACAAAGACCCTCTCCCCCATGGGCAGCTCCAAGCCTCTCCGCTGACCGATGGTATAATGGGTAATACCCTTATGCCGTCCCAGGACTCTGCCGGACATGTCCACAAAATTACCTGGTCCCGGCACCCTGTCCCCAGCCTCACGGTCGATAAAGCCCGCGTAGTCATCATCCGGCACAAAGCAGATTTCCTGGCTGTCCGGCTTGTGTGCCACAGCCAGTCCCTGTCCGGAGGCTATCTCCCGTATCTGATCCTTGGTGAATTCTCCCACGGGCATCAGAGTCCTTGCCAGCTGCTCCTGGGTCAGGTTGTACAGGGCATAGGTCTGGTCCTTAGCCGCAGTCACAGATGTCTGGACAGCCCGACGGCCGTTAGAAAGCTGCGCAATCCTGGCATAATGCCCAGTGGCAATATAATCCGCGCCAATCTCCAGACTCCGCTTCAAAAGCGACTCCCATTTTACATAGCGGTTACAGGCGATACAGGGGTTTGGCGTACGCCCATTCAGATACTCCTCTATAAAATAATCAATCACATGGGATTTGAATTCCTGCTTAAAATTCATTACATAGTGGGGGATGTCCAGCTGCTCCGCTACCCGCCGGGCATCCTCCACCGCCGAAAGACCGCAGCAGCCGCCGTTTTTCTGCACCACATCAAGAGCCTCATCCTGCCAGATCTGCATGGTGACGCCGATCACATCATAGCCCTGTTCCTTCAAAAGATAGGCCGCCACAGAGGAATCCACACCTCCGGACATGCCCACTACCACCCGCTTTTTCACGTCAAGCTCTGTACCCTTCCATCCCGCCTTTACAGGCAGGCATACATTCGCAGCGCAGAAACCGTTTTGTCATGGCTCTGCGCTGTGTTTCTGGGTACAGTATAGTATATTTCCTTTAAAAAAACAACTGCCAGCCTCCCTGTTCTGAGTTTGATTCCGTCGTCAGCTCTGTCAGAAGTTCCGGTTCCGGTTCTGACACAGTCTTTTTCTGCCCTTCCCTTATGCCGTTTTCCCTTTTTTCCAGAAAGCGGATCAGCTTGTCGGTAGCTCTCCATACCACGGTCACAAGCATCACCAGGACTCCGACAGGAATCAGCAGCAGTCCAATAAATAACATGCCAATACCCAAGATCATGTATTCAAAAATCCGACAAAAGCGTTTCTGCATTTTATGATTCAGCCTTTCTTAAAATCTTTGTAATCTCCTACTTCCTTGGTATCCATATATTACATATACAAAAAAGGGAAATGTACCGCCATAGAATAGCCTTACATTTCCCTCGATAAACCTTACATTTTTGTAAGGACAGCCGCTTTTCAGACAGCATATCCTCTCGTTTATAGCTTTTATCCAACAGGCATAAGCGTTTTCCCGCCAATCCAAAGCGTTGACGGATCAATTTCACGAAGATCCCCCGCTCCTGTCATACCCATGACCTTGACCAGCTCCTGATGCATTCCCCGAATGTATTCATCCACTCCGGCGCTCCCCTGCTTCTCCAGAGATGGCAGCATGGCACGGCCCACAGATACGGCATCGGCCCCCAGTGCCAGCGCCTTATAGACATCCACCCCCCTGTCAATGCCACAGTCCACCACGATGGTGACACCGGTTCCGTCCAAAGCCTTTTTGATCTCGGGAAGAACCATTAAGGGTGGAACCGCAAAGGGAAGGATTCCGTGATGGTGGCTCACCACGATCGCCTTTACCCCGGCCTCGGCACATTTGACCGCATCCCGGACGCTCAAGACCCCCTTCACCACAAAGGGCAGTTTTGTGGCCTCCACATATCCTCTGATATCCTCCTGGGACTGAGCTGTCATAGCTTCTCCCGCAACTACATCATAGCCTCCTGTTCCAAAGATATGGTCGATATCCACTCCCACGGCAAAGGCGCCGTTGTCCTGTGCGAACGCGATCTGATCCATCACTTTGGCCCTGTCGGCATATGGCTTGATAATACGGACGGTTCTTGCTCCCGTCTTCAGAATCTCCGAAAACGTATCATTCTCCATCATTCCGCACCAGTTCACAATATTGCTGCTTTTCGCCGCTTCCGAATACTCCACCAGTCCGTTTTTTTCACGGCCGTTATAGGCGGGCAGATGGGAGAAGGCCGGCGTCATGACTGGACCGGAAAATGTTTCGCCCAAAAAATCCATCTGAATGGTCGGCAGTGTGGAACCGATCAGTCGCTCCTCAATCAGGATCGAATCCATATACGCCCTTGTTATCTCATTGGTGTCCATTGATCTGTATTCACCCATCCTGCTTTTCTCCTTTCAAATAGTCTTTGCTTTTGCCAAACGCTGCCTGACATAGCCAAGACTTTGTAAATATGCTGCATCCGTGTCAAGATGCTCAATGATCATCGGCATCTCCGGATCCGTCCGGTCTGCCAGTTCAGCATAATACTCCAGCGGAAAGGTTCCGTCGCCGCAGGCGCACTCTCTCAGCTGGAACGTATAAGACGGAAGCAGAAGAATGTCCTTCACATGGCAGCTTCTGATATGCGGCCCCAACAGAGAAAAGGTCTGCTCCAGAAAGCGCTCCGGGAAAAAATACCTCTCCGGCGTGGTGATCATATTGATAATATCAAGGTGTACGGCAAACCGATCCCTGTTTACAGCTGCCAGTAACCTGAGATATTCCTCCGGACTCCCCGGAATCATCCAGGGCATGGACTCCAACGTAAAATAGGTATGCTCCGGCTTTGCCTCATCCAGTATCTCCTGGATCATACGGACTGTCCGGTCCCACATATTCTGGCTGAAATTCTCTTTATATGCTCCATCCCAGACCGGACCTGCAGCCCCTGCTACATTGACACAGCACCTGGCGTGCAGCCGGTCCGCCAGCCTCAGCTGTCCGATGCTGTAGTCCATGGCGGCGTTTCTCTCCTTTTCATCAGCCGCCAGAGCATTCCGCCAGATTCCCACCTCAGCGACCTGAAGGCCATTTATCCTCGCCGCCTGTTCGTAGGCTGCAATATCCGCCTCTTTATCCTCACAGCTGAGCGGAAATACCACACACCCGCAGCCTTCCTGCTTCTGTTTTGCCGCCCAATCCTCTGGGGATATATGGGCCAGCGGCGATGAAATGCCAAGTTTCATATTTTCCTCCTTGTACTCACACCCATTAAAAGTACCATAATTATAGCAAAGAAGAAGCATTTTCTCAACCGGGAAAAGCATTTCTCTCCCGCCTGCAGAAAAACATTTCTCTCCCATCTGCAGAGTGTCATCCCTCTTTCACCTGATGTAGATCCTGCAAAAGAAAAGAAGGCTTCCAAGCCTTCTTTTCAACCTTCATCAGTATTCCTCTTCTTCCTCGCCCTCGCTGATATCGTTCTTTGGCTTCTCAAGACCCTCGATGACGATATTATGCTTCTCCGCATAATCCCAGAGGGCGGCATGGATGGCCTCCTCCGCCAGCAGGGAGCAATGTACCTTCACGGGAGGCAGTCCGTCAAGCGCTTCCATCACAGCCTTGTTTGTGACTTGCAAGGCCTCCTGGATGGTCTTTCCCTTCACCATCTCTGTCGCCATAGAGCTGGTTGCCACGGCAGCACCGCAGCCAAAGGTCTTAAATTTCGCATCACGGACAACGCCGTTGTCGTCTATGTCCAAAAAAATCCTCATGATATCGCCGCACTTGGCGTTTCCCACAGTGCCCACACCGCTGGCGTCCTCAATCTCTCCCACATTTCTGGGATTTTGAAAATGATCCATCACCTTTTCGCTATACATATGTCCTCTTTTCTGCTGCCTGCAGGCAGCCTATATTCATAATTACCCGGCATTCCTCAACCGTACATGGCAGCTGCTTAAAATGCGCTATGCTCTGCTTGCGGTTATTGAGGATCCATGCACTGTCTACAGCATTTACTGTCCCTTACCCTGCTTCGCCATGAAATCCTCATACAAAGGGGACATCTCCCGCAGCTTAGTCACGATTTTCTTCAGCTCCTCCACCACAAAATCCATCTCCTCCCGGGTGTTCTCCTCCGACAGAGTCAGCCTTAGGGAACCGTGGGCAATCTCATGCTTCAGGCCAATGGCCAGCAGCACATGGGAGGGGTCCAGGGAGCCTGATGTGCAGGCGGAACCGCTGGAACCGCAAATGCCTTTCATATCCAGCATGATCAGCATGGACTCACCCTCGATAAACTGAAAAGCAAAGTTCACATTGCCGGGCAGCCGCCTGGTCCTGTGGCCGTTCAGCCGGCTGTAGGGAATCTCCTTCTCAATACGGCCGATCAGATAATCCCGAAGTTCCGTCTCCTTTTTTATCTTCTCATCCATGGTCCGCACAGCCCGTTCCACCGCTGCACCAAATCCAACGATACCGGGTACATTCTCCGTCCCAGCTCTACGGCTGCGCTCCTGGGAGCCGCCGTGCACAAAGGAACGGATTTTCACACCAGTGCGAATATAGAGCATGCCGATGCCCTTGGGACCGTTCAGCTTGTGGGCACTGGCGCTGAGCATATCCACATTCAGCTCATCCACGTTCAGAGGAATCTGCCCAAAGGCCTGCACTGCATCCGTGTGGAACAGAATCCCCTTCTCCTTTGCTATCGCACCGATTTCAGCAATGGGCTCTATAGTGCCGATTTCATTGTTGGCATACATGATGCTGATCAGGATGGTGTCAGGACGGATAGCTGCCTTCAGGACCTCAAGATCCACCAGGCCGTCCCCATCCACATCTAAATAAGTAACCTCAAAACCATGCTTCTCCAGATACTCACAGGTGTGAAGCAGCGCATGATGTTCGATCTTTGTGGTGATGATATGTTTTCCCTTTTGGCTGTATGCCTCTGCC
The DNA here is from genome assembly GCA_022511385.1 of Acetatifactor sp. Taxonomy (GTDB): domain Bacteria; phylum Bacillota; class Clostridia; order Lachnospirales; family Lachnospiraceae; genus Acetatifactor. Next base: position 48,534 of record JAFLRN010000006.1, on the reverse strand, counting down.
GTGGCCTTCAGCGCCCAGTTGTCCGCCTCGGAACCGCCTGCGGTAAAATAAATTTCCTCCTGCTTAGCACCAATAGCCTCCGCAATAGTCCTCCTGGCTTGGTTTACAGCCTTCTTTGCTGTGGAACCGAGGCTGTAGATCGTGCTGGGATTCCCGTAATTCTCCGTGAAATAAGGCAGCATGGCTTCCACGACCTCGGGCGCTGTTTTGGTAGTTGCTGCATTGTCCAGATATATCATGGTCATCTCACCTTTCATATTCCATTTTTTTCATGAACCTGCTCAAAACATGCATCCTGAAATCAAACAGTTCCTTGTAGGATCATGACAATCACCTTAATTTATACCATTTTACTAGGAATTAATAAATAATATAACACTAAGCCCTGGTTCTGTCAACTGTAAGCCGAGAATATAAATAGAGAAAAAGTCTGACATTGCTTTTCACACGCCAGCCCTGCCAGTGATGCCAGCCCTGCAAGTGTCTGGGCTGGATTCAGTAAGAGTGTGAAAAGTAACGTCTGGCCTGGTAACTATGAATACAAGAAAAAGTCACCCTTTGGTCTTTGGGACCATCATTTTAACCGCCACCGGTTTTCTGACCCGCATCATTGGATTCTTTTACCGGATTTATCTGTCGCGGCTGTTCGGCGAAGAGGGAATGGGCATTTACCAGCTCCTGGGCCCGGTTCTCTCCCTGTCCTTCTCCCTGACTGCCGCGGGTTATCAGACTGCCATTTCAAAGCTGGTAGCCGAGCAGGCCGCCCGGGAAAAGCGCCCCTCCTTCCGGCCGCTGGCTGTGGGTCTTAGCATCTCCCTTCCCCTGTCGCTTTTATGCAATCTGGTTGTCTACAGGCTGGCAGACCCCATCGCAGCCCAGTTATTACAGGAGCCCCGCACCGCCGACATGCTACGGATCCTCTCCTTCTCCATCCCGCTGGGTGCCATCCACGCCTGTGCCAACGGATATTTCTATGGCATCAAGAAAGCAGGCATCCCTTCCGTCTCCCAGCTTCTGGAGCAGGCTGTCAGAGTGGGCTGCGTATACATAATTGCTACCTATTTCATCTCTGTCGGAAAAACACCTTCCATCTCCGTCGCCGTACTCGGACTCACCGTGGGAGAATTTTTCTCCATGCTGGTGTCTATGGGAGCAGCCTGGCAGCACTTTTACAAATCCCGGGGGCAATGGGGTCTTTCGGCTCTCACCGGCTCACGCAGAGTATTGGGAACCTCCAAAAGATTATACGGCCAGCTGCTGGCCATGGCGCTGCCCCTGACCGCAAACCGTATCGTGCTGAATCTTCTGCAGAGCGTGGAATCCGTCTCCATCCCTGCCAGACTGCGGCTCTACGGATTTGACAATGTTACCTCCTTAAGCGTCTACGGCGTTCTCACCGGAATGGCTATGCCCTTCATCTTCTTTCCCAACGCCCTGACCAGCGCCGTGGCGGTCCTGCTGTTGCCTATGATCTCTGAGAGCTATGCTCTGGGAGACATAAACGCCGTAAAAAAATATACCGTCAAAACCATCAAGTACTGTGGACTCATGGGATTTGGCTGCCTGTGTATTTTTGTCCTCCTGGGACAATGGGCTGGTACCACCCTGTTTCACAGCCCACTTGCGGGATACTTTATCTCCACTCTGGGCTTCATCTGCCCCTTCCTTTATCTGGACACCACGCTCTCCAGCATTCTTCAAGGACTGGGGATGGCGGGGCACATCTTTGCCATGAATGTTATCTGCCTGCTGATCAGACTGGCATTTGTGTTCTGGGCAGTGCCGCGGTTTGGCATCCCTGGATATCTCTGGGGTTTGCTGGCCAGCCAGTTGATCCTGGGCGCCCTGTATCTGGTATGCTTGTGGCGATTTTTCAAGAAGCACTGAGAAAGCATGAGCATGCTGATGTCAAAACTGCCTTCTGCGGGATCAAACTGCGAAAACCCCTGCACACTTGTTATGACCACCTATATACTTATAGTTGTCATAGCAGCTGTGCAGAGGTCTCCTCTTTGCTTCGTTTCAATCTGCTTAACTCTTGATTTGCTTAGTTCTCACTATGCTCCGTTCTCATCTCACTCCATTTAGTCATTATGCCAGTCCGCTTTACCCAGTTTTGCTATCAGGCTCAGGCACTTCACTCCAGCACTTTCTTCAGCTCGTCCATAAAGGTGTTGATATCCTTAAATTCTCTATACACGGACGCAAAACGCACATATGCAACCGGATCCAGATTTTTCAGCTTGTTCATCAAAAGCTCACCGATGACCTGGCTGGAAATCTCCTTCTCCTCCATGTTCATGACCTCGTTCTCTACCTCGTCCACCAAACCTGTAATCTGCTGGGCACTGACAGGCCGCTTATGGCAGGCCCGGAGTACGCCGGCCTCTATCTTGGATCGGTCGTAGGTCTCCCTATTGTCATCTTTCTTGATAATGATCAGAGGAATGGTTTCCACCTTCTCATAAGTAGTAAAGCGTTTCCCGCATTCGTCACAGACCCTGCGGCGTCTGATGGAATTATTGTCCTCCGCCGGTCTGGAATCGATCACTCTTGTATTTTCGTGGCTGCAAAAAGGACATTTCATGTCTGTATCCCCTTTCTCCGGTGTGTAAATTCGACAAAACACCTATATTTATTTTAAACTGTTTCAGCATGGAATGTCAACCAGAATGATATCGGGACCAATCTGGCAAATATCCTTAAACGGAATGACTATGCTGGGCTCGCAGTTGAGAAAATTGAGAATTCGGTTATTTCCCGGTACCATGATCTTGCAGATGCACCCGGTGCAGGGATCAAATTCCAGATCGCAAACCTTTCCCAGCTTCTTACAATCTCTTGTATTGATCACATCCTTACACTTTAACTCTGAAAACAGCATTTCACCGCACCTTTTGCCGCAGCTTTTTATTACCAGTATATGCAAATTTTACTTTTTGTAACACATAATTTCCCTTTTTCATAACACATAATTTCCCTTGCTGTAATACAAAATTTCCCATTACAAAAAACCGCCATTTTTCACTAACGATTCTCAAAACTGCGGAATAATTTTGCTCTTCAGGCACATACTACCACTGTGAGAAAAAGAGTTACGATTTGTTCCATCGATCAGTAACAAAAAGAAACAGCAGGCGAAAGTTGTGCCCGCGGAAAGAGGAGACATGACACAGGGAAAGGTAGAAATCTGCGGGGTAAATACCTCAAAGCTCCCTCTGCTGAAGGCCGAGGAAAAGGAAGCCCTCTTCCAGAGAATCGGGGAGGGCGATACAAAAGCCAGAGAAGAATACATCGAAGGAAACCTGAGGCTTGTCTTAAGCGTCATCAAGCGCTTCGCCTCCAGCAACGAAAATGTGGACGACCTGTTCCAGATCGGCTGCATCGGGCTCATCAAAGCCATTGATAATTTTGACTCCTCCCTGAATGTGAAGTTTTCCACTTATGCTGTTCCGATGATCATTGGCGAAATTCGGAGGTTTTTGCGGGATAACAGCAGCATCCGGGTGTCCAGGTCGTTGAAGGATACGGCATATAAGGCGATCTATGCCAGAGAAAACCTGACAAGAAAAAATTTGAAAGAGCCGACCATTGAAGAGATTGCGGGTGAAATCGGCATCGCCAAGGAGGACATTGCCTATGCTCTCGATGCAATCCAGAATCCTATGAGTCTCTACGAACCCATCTTCACGGACGGTGGGGATACACTGTATGTAATGGACCAGATCAGCGATAAGAAGAACAAAGAGGAGACCTGGGTGGAGCATCTGTCCTTGAGTGAAGCTATGAAGAAGCTGAATGCCAGGGAACATGAAATCATCTCACTGCGGTTCTTTGAGGGCAAGACCCAGATGGAGGTAGCGGAATCCATCGGCATTTCACAGGCCCAGGTGTCGAGGCTGGAGAAGAATGCACTTAGGACGATGCGGACTTATTTGACGGCGTAAAATGTAGTTGTTTACTCATGGCAGATACTGAATCTGATTTACGCATGTGTAATAATATTGGCCTGGTCGATAGACCCGGATCCAACCTAATTGGCGGGGAGACTCCCCGCCAATTCTATAACTGTATAGAATAAATATGAGAACTACTGTACTTTACCATTCATTGATATTCGGTCTTGGTTCCCTCCACCATTCTTGAAAGTCTTTTGAATATCTTGTCAAGACTACTCTCATATCCTTTGGCGGCACATATGTTGTAATCTCATGGAATTTTTCTACAAATTTATCAGCATCCTGTTCGTTTTGGGAAGCTTCAAGTTGTCTTGCCAATCTGACCAAGTCAGCAGTTTTATCAGATATTGATTGTACCTGCTTTTCTAAGCGTCTGTTACAATCAAACAAAATCTCATTTTCCTGCAGAATCATTCGATACACGCTGTATATTATTTCTGCTATAGTCCGCATTTTCATATATCCATCAATCGGACATTTCAGATAATAGTAATAATTGAGCCAAAAATCCGAGTAAAAAGATAGTAACTTATCCTCCTTGTCTTTTTTCTGAAACACCGGAATCTGTGGTAGTATATCTTCAATCTCCGCATCATTACAAAATAAAATTCTGGCTTTGGCAAAAGTGTTTCTAGCCGGTTCACTGCCTTTCACGGCCAATTCTTTTAGATACGCCTTTGTCATATACTTAATATCAAAATATCCACCTTCATATGTACAGTATCCGTCCACTGTCTCTGTTGTCACGTTTCTTTTCTCTTTTTCTGCGTATTCTTCCTCAGATAAAACAACAGCACAGTCAAGATCGGAATCTGCTCTCGCTGTTCTCTTTGCCACAGAACCTATTAGAATCAAGGCTATGACTCCTTGCTTTCTAAAATACTCTTTCATATTTGCAATGGATTCTTCGTGATGTTTATACATATTTCCGTTACCCTCTATCTACATTTCCAAACTATTCTCACATTGGCTTGAAAGCCATGAGGCATTGTGCCCTCTTTTTTCATTATAATACAATCAGTATGTTTATCTGTAAATACTTATAATGAAAATCAAGGGCGCCTGTGCACACTTTTTTCACGCGTTTATTTGATGGCAGCCAGGAAATCGGTGACGGCAGTAGCTCATTCATCCCAGAATCCCATATCATTCTTAAATTATTCTATTGGCTTAATTATGTAACCCTGAAATTTTTCCGGCACATCATAATTTTTTATGTGCTCATATTGGACCAGTTTTCCATTTCCCACATAATCAATCTTATACAATAATTCATCATAACCCAGTGGATTATGCGCGCCGACCATTGGCGTTACCCCAAACTTGACGGATATTGATCTATTCTCTGTTTTCTCGATTGCCACAATAATTGTTTCGTAATTATATACCATAATTTGCCCCGTATAATATTCTGAATAAAACATGTTTACATTTTTTGTGATACTTTCAATAAACACAGCTATGATCAGTTCGTCCTTTACCTCATCTTCTGTTGTTGCGCTTACATGAAATGTTTCAACTGTATCTTGCTGTCTTTTTACATATGCAATCAGCAACACTCCCAGCGAAAGAACTGATATAACAGCAATGACCGAATATTTTCTCATGTCAACTCCATAAGAATCATTATTACTATTTTACATTATGGTTTAAAATATATTCCTGACATTTATACAGAAAAATTTCAAAAACCTATTGACTCTCACGGAGCGTCATAGGGTAAAGTGGTCATATCAGGAACAAGGAGGCCAAATGGAATGATGACAGTAAAGGAATTATCAAAACTTACAGGTATCAGCGTGCGCACGCTTCATTACTATGATGAAATAGGACTGTTTACTCCTACGTCAAAAAACGAAGCGGGATACCGGCTTTATGACGATAAAGCCCTGGAAGCTTTGCAGCAAATATTGTTTTTCCGTGAGTTTGATATTCCTTTAAAGGAAATCAAGACTATTATGGATGATCCTGTTCTTGACAGAAACCAGATTCTGCAAATGCAGAGAAAAATGCTGGAAACAAAAAAGGAACGCATAGAGCGGCTAATTTCCAGCATTGATGATATTCTGAAAGGAGATACTAAAATGGACTTTACGGTGTTTGATGAAACAGAAATTCGTACCATGTACACTGATATGGTCAAAAACATGAACGATGAACAGCAACAGATATTCATTGACAGGTATGGAAGCATGGAAGCGTTTGAGGAACATTTTCTGAAAAACGCAGCTTCCGAGCAGGCTCAAAAGAATTTTGCAAAGGTAGTTGAATGGTACGGGAGTAAGGAATCTGCATTAGAAGCTTCAAAAAATCCCGGTAATCCTGAAAGAATACCTGAATGCCAGAAACGTCTGGATGCAGTAACCAAGGCGCTGATTGACAAAAAAGACTGTGATATGCATTCGACAGAGATACAGGATCTTATGAAGGAGTATGACTTGATATACCGGGAATTGTTCAAGATGGCGGATGTCACAAAACTGCTGTTGGAGACAGCCCATTTTTATCAGACCAATTTAGAAATTCAGAAGGTCACCGACAGCATATGGGGAAAGGGCGCAACGGCGTATCTGGGAAAGGTAATAGAAGCATTTTATAAGAAAGAGTAATATTCAGCGATCGCCGCATGCTGCTTTTTGACTGCATGCGGCGATCGTGCATGCCATCCGCTTCTTTGCATATCGCTTATATTTTTTTCAAATTTAGCATTTACGCTTCCTGATCCTGTTTGCCAGACGCAGACTTTGACGTTGTAACCGAACTGCTGTAATCATCCCCCACTTTGGCATCCACAATACCGGATAACACTTTTGAAAGGGTATCAGAATAACTTCCGTTTCTTGTATATGTTCCTCCCTTATCCCTTGCTGCTGCATTAGTCGCAGCACTACTGATACTGCCTGCTTTTTGGGCGATTCTATCAGCAAATGAACCGTATCCTGTAAACAGAGATTTCAAAGTAGCGATATTGGCCTTCTTTAAAGCATCTTCATCCAGTTCCAGCTTGTTGCCTTTTCCGATAGTGATCCCTACCTGTGAGAGCAGATTTTGAGCTTTATCTGTCATGCCGGTCATCCACGCCGCATTGCGGAGCACATTTTTCGTATCGGAATCGCCTGCTTGCTCCACAACAGAGTTATAATCCTCGATAAAGGATTTTACCGCTTTCGTGATTGCATTCCAATCATAATCCTCTACCTCGACCTCTTCCCCTGTTTCTTCATCCGTTGTCTTAATTTTCTTTTTTTCCCATAGCGAAGCATTATTCAAGACATCCGCAGACTTCTTCAAAGAATCTGCGTTTGACTTCATGAGTGTCAGCCTTTTCGTAGAATCTCCCGTTGCTGATACGTTTTCTGCATCCATTTTTGCATAATATGCTTTCATCAACTTTCCGTAACTTCCGTTCTTGATGGAAGCATAGTCTGAAAGCAGGTTGCCTGAAGAATTGGTCGTTCCACCCAGAAGAGAAGAAAAATCGTAACCGGCATCATAGGTTGCATAATCATTAAAATTAATTCCTGACATATGTGTCACCTCCTACAAGCGAATATCCACGGATGCATACACTGCCGGCTGCGGTGCTTTTTCGCTCTCTGGTTCGTACCTGTTTTCGTTTGCATCTTTTTCCTGCGCATCTACAGTCTTTGCATCTTCGTTGTCGGTCTTTTCCGACTTGCTGTCTGCCTTTGCGGCTGCCTCCATAGCCTTACTTGCGTCCGCCAGCGTGGAGAGTTGTGATGAAGTCGCTGTCTGCGCTTTCCGTTCGACCTCTGCCAGTTCTACTTCTTTTGCCTGCGTATCCCCTCCCCTGACTTTATCCAGCTTAATTTCAGATTCCAGCACTCCTGCTCTCCCATCCAGTTTTGTTGCGATGCCGCCCTGTACTTTTGCCTGTTTTATGGAACTGCCCGCAGAAATCATTGCTGTCATGCTTGCCTGTGAAAGCCCTGTGCTTTTGCTTTCTGCCTTGCTTGTTCCACCCAGCATGCCATCCATGGAAGAACCTTCATCCTGCTGTTCCTTCGCATTATTCATAGCCTCTCTGCGCTGCTCCATCTGGTGCTGCCTTAGCTGCATATTCAGGTCACTGATATGCTGCTGTATCTCCTGCCTCTTTTTCATTTTCTCTTCCAATGATAAGCCCTCATTGGAAGACAGTTCCCGCAGCTGTTTTTGCGCATCAGCGATCTGTTTCTGCAGGTTCCTGCTATAAGAATCCGCTGCCTGATTCATTCTCATCTGCCCTGCCTGTGCGTTCACTCCATTCATGCCGTTAATAGTCATTTCTTTTCCTCCTTGATCTCGTTGATTTGAAGTCCGTTTCTCAATACCGGTTTTTGTCTTCTGAATTTTTTATCGAAAGACCGGATTTCCTATTAAAGCGTTTTGCAGTGAACAGCCTTTTTTCTGTTGTAAACCAAAATGCCTCTTATGCCGAATCGTTTCATCCGCACAAGAGGCATTTTCTAGTTCATTATCAGCATAACGCTGAGTAGGAATTTTTCATCTTGTAACACAATGTCCATATCACCAAAATATTTTTGCGCCACTTTACGGATATTACTCAAACCGTATCCGTGACTTTCCGTTTCCCCCTTTGACGTGATTGGCAATCCGCATTCCGTATCCCACTGCAAACTACCCGTAAAACTGTTGCTGATTTCGATCATATAAGCATTGTTTCTGCAGTAAGACAGTACATCTATATGCGCAGCCTCCCCTCCCACTGTGTTCTCCACCGCATTCTGTAAGGCATTGTTCAATATGACACTAAGGTCAAATACATTAATATTGGAGTCTGCAGGAAAATGAAACTCGCTTTCCAAACATATATTTCTTTTTTTCGCCTCCGTTTTCCACTCCTGCAAAATCGTATCCGTTATGGGATTTCCGCTCTTGATCTCTCCCGCTGCCATATTAACCAAAGCCGTTGTCAGCTCTCTGGCATATTCTTGCGCCTGTTCCGCTTCGTTTGCTGCATAAAGTCTCTCCAGCGTAAGAATATGGTTTGCCATATCGTGCTTCATACCACGTATGTCCTGATATAGATTTTCGACTTGTCCGATATGGCGTTTCATGTTATCTATCTGTGCAGAAATCATTTCATTCTGCAGTTTACCTTCCTGATTTTCCTTAATATTATGAAAAAGAACTGCCACAACAACTATCGTAACAATGGATATTCCATAATGCAAAAGAGCCAGAACATAATAAATGCCTGACACTGTCTCCTGAACACTTGTTTCTATATAAGTCTGATAATACTGCATAATCTCATACCCGGTCATCCCTGTGACAGAGGGCACGATCAGCATCAGCAGTTCCTTGGTCGTCATATTCTCGCGCTTATAGGTATACGCCTTTATAATACGTCCGACACTGAACCTGAGCACGGAAAACATAATTGCCAACTTCAAAATATCTGTCCCTACTGTTGCAACCAGCTGCCAGACAGGGCGGCCTGCCAGATATGGGGTCATCACCATTTTACCGTACAAGTTTGCCGTGAGTGTGCTCGCCAAATATGCCGATAGCCATCGAAGAGAAAAAAATGTGATCACAATATATATTTTCTGACGGTAATTCCTGCGGTCTATCCAGCACATAACAAGGAAAGCCAATAATATCCCGGTGCTGTACGCAACAAAATTACTTAGCATCACCGGCACCACATCCAGTATACACATGGTGAAAATATAGGATGCTCCAACGCAAAAAGTCTTATCCTTTTTTATCATGAACGGCTTTGCAAAATAGTATAAAATGTATCCCGTCATTGAGGTATAAGCTATAATGTAAATATATGTCTCAGTGGCACAGCAGATTTCCATGAGTTCCATTTAGTCCCTCTCCTTTCTCTGGATAAATCTCAAATAGCTTTTCACAAAGCCCGGATAATTCTGTTTTGCCATTAAGGCCTGTCCCGTTTTTAAATAAATGACAGCGGCATCATATTTGCAGACAAAATTAAAATTGATCAAGTATGCCCTGTGGGGACGGTAAAATCCCTCACCAGCCTGCTGCTCCAGATCTTTCAACTTTCCGTAATATTCTATATCCTCAGTCATTGTATGGATGATCACTTTTCGGTCAAATACTTCCGCATATACAATATCATCCAAATTGACAGTAAAGTGCTTTCCTCCTGAAGAAATGAGAAAGGGAGGCTTTTCTTTTTTGCTGTTTGCAGTTTCTGGCTTTTGTCTGTCCTCAAACTGTTTAGCCGCTTTATGTAATACCTCAAACAATTTATCATTATCAAAGGGTTTCACAAGATAATGCAGTGCGTCCACGTCAAACGCCTGAAATACATAATCTTCTATTGCAGTCACAAAAATAATGATGACCTGACCGCCCATCCGGCGAAGCTCCTTCGCTGTCTCGATTCCGCTTTTTCCTTTCATCTGAATATCCAGCAGCAGAATGTCCGGCAATTCCCCCACAAGCAGTTCTTCCCCTGATGCATAAAGTATTATGTCTGCTTTAGGATAGAGGCTTTGCACTTTATCCCGGAGCATCGCTCTTATTTCTTTTTCATCATCGCATATCCCTATCTTCATTTTGACTTCCTTTGCTGTTATTATACATACTATATCGGAATAAAAAGAAATGAATCGCAAGAAAAATGTTGTGAAAGGGATGAATTATGTTGTGAATTATCGCACATATAAGAATTCCATTCTGTCACATCTGCGATTCCATTGGATATTAAAATTCTTTAAGAATGCCATTGCACTGTGATAAGTATCATTTTTCTCCCATTTACTGGAGTGGCTGTACTTTTTATCATGAAACAGCAGGCTATCCTTTTCATCAGTGTTTTGGGCCGCAGCCAGAAGGAATAACATGAAAGAATGATCTTTCCCCTTATACAGATCAGCTTTCTCGTTCCAATTAGTTGAGCAGTATACGAAGCCCTTGGGCGGAGCCATATCTTTATTCAGGAATCTGCTGTTGATTCCTCTATCACAGTTAATCTGCCATTTTATACAATCCCATATACCATTGAAGGTAATTCCACCAGTCAGCTTAAATCTTGTGTTCTTCTCCACATATTCAAAATCCACATGCTCAGCGCCAACTTCATCTGCCAGATCATTCGCTGTTTCCCGAAACATTTCCTGCATCTCTTCGCACGCATAGTACCAGTCTGCATTGTAGTAATAAGTTCCATTCCAGGTGAGCCCATGGCCTTCCATTAAAGCCTCTCCCTCCTCCATATTCTTTACATACGCATTGCTGGCGTTAGCTTCGCTGAACAATTCATATAACCCTGCCAAAAAACTTGTTGCGGAATGCTTTACGTAGTTTTGATTGACTGAAGAATTGCCGAAGGCATGATAAAAATATTCCTTAAAAATATTTTTGACCTCATCACGGTTTATTTTCCCACTATAATAATCGCTCATGATTTCAGATATCTCGCTCTTATATTTGCTTCCCAGATAATCGATTTTTCCTCCGTTTATTAAATTATTTTTCAGCATCTGCTTTATCTCTTCATAATTATCAACATCAGGCGAGATTTTACTAAGACTATGCGTAATCTCAAGAGCATCTTTTGCATAATATTCTTCTTCCTGCCCTTTCCCATTTTTATAGGAATATGTCTTCCTAAGAATTGTTCCTCCCTGAGCATACTGCTGGTGGTCTGTCCCTATATTATTACTGGTTCCGATCATATTGAAATACTCCTTGTGTCATTTGTTTTCACTGTACCATGATTTCATCAGACGGCTATGTTCTAATTCCTGTTTTTCAACGTCTTCTTTCAAAAGCTTTTCCTGCAGCTTTTTAGCCTGCACTCTCTTTTCAAGATATCGCTTATTAATCTCATCCGCTCTGTCTTTCTTCCCACTGTCTCTCTTATAAAAGCTGTTCTGAGAACGTGCATGATATTCTTCATCGTTGCAATCCGGCCACGAATCAGCTCTGTAGTCCTTGCTTGCAGCTCCTACCGTGATCATAACAGCGCAATTTCTTGGAGCGTAAGAATCTCCCACATCACGCTGAATTAAGGATAAAATTTTTGCCCTATACTGCGGATCAGCTTTCATATTTTCAAATGCTTTTTCTGATATGTTGACGGACCAACTATATACCGTTCTATGGTTGGTTATTTTTTCTAAATCTGCGTAAAACTCCTTTTTAAAAGCTGCCATTTCTTCCGCTTCTGACATTTTAGAAGTCTTAGCGGCAGCATCTGTTTCTGATGTGTTTTTCTTTACACTCTGCGTATATGCAGAATAGCTGTTGCCATATGCCGTATTAATATCCATTTGATTCATCCTCCATAAGATTAAATAGTTATCTATGTGTATCCTCGCTCCATGTCTTTGCCAAAAAGCCCAGAAGAGCATTATGGTCAAATACATACCCTTGCCGTGTCAGCGGATTTCCGGTTTGTATACACTCTTTATACAGTTCCATATATCTATCTCTGGCCTCATAAAATGCTCGTTTCATCTCTTCCCGATCTTTCTGTCTCATTTCCGGAATTTCCTGTGCCGCCTTGTCATAGTTTTGTGTCTGTCCAGAAATAGAACTCCAGTGCGTCCTCTGAATCCCCGCCATTACGTATGCACAACTGGCTGCCCATTCCACCGCACCTTCATAAGCCTTATTTAATTCCTCAAGTTCCTTTTCCTTCGCCTCTTCCTTCGTCAACGGCTTCCCACTTAAATCAAACCATAGCTCATCACCGTTTTCAAATCTTTGTTCGCTTTCATCATAAAGTCTTGCATAAGTATAGCCATATGCGTTAAGCAAATCCGAGCCATTGTATGCTCCTTTTTCCTCCTTCATATTACGCAAATCATTCCCCACTTCGTCCATGACCCATGTAGCATTGTGGCGGCCAACAGTATGCGAATAACGATACAATATACTTTCTCTCAAACTACTAGCATACTCCGCTATATTAGCATATCCATCATAATCACCGTAATAATCAAACTTATCATTAGAAGAAGGTTCAAAAACATCACGCTGATTCGTCTTACTCGAAATACTCGAAGCATCAGCTTTAACAGCCTCCTGACGTCTCTGCTTTATCGCTTCCGCCTCTGTTTGACATTGATGTGCCGCCTGTGCTTTATTTGATATACCTATTCCCATTCTCTATTCCTCTTTTCTATCTTCGCCCACAGGTGGGTTTGATTTGTTATTGTCAAAGTCATGCCCTATAATCAAATTTACTTTCCTTCACTATTTCCCCGTCAGCTGAAACAAGCTCTCTGCCCATTTGTTTGATTTCTTTTTTTGCATCCTGCCATGCGTTGTAATATGTTAATCTTAACGATCTATGTACAATCGTTTCAGCTTTTGACTCCTTTTCTTGCCAACCGACGCCTCCCGTATATGTCAAGATTTCATCTCCGTTTTCATCATACACATGAACCGCTGAACCAAACCCCACGGACTGAAACTCTGCTTCATATGGAATTCCAAATAAAACATATAACCACCGCTCACCATCCCCTTTTACTCTCTGCAAATCACCCATATCGCCAAAGGCAATCGCTTGGTCAAATGTTGCCATCAATGCTGCCCTGTCAGGAGCAACTTTTGCTACCTCACTTTTACGCAGACATGTGAACTTTTCTCCCATATAAACATTTCTTTTTGCATCTTCTTTTGCATATTCTATAATTTGCTCTTTAAGGGTATCTGTTAGTTTCCAGTCATTTTTTGAAGATTTTACTTTTTCAGTCCCATATGATACCCTTATGTTGCTGACATTCATAACTATAGCCCCCGAAATACATCTATTGTCCTATAGTAATAAAACTATTGTGTATGCCACCCGCTTCTTTGTATATTGCTCATTCGTTTTTATATCTGTTTCCAAAGCAGCATATTATTTTCAGATATTGCGCTTACCCTGCCCGTATCTTTCAGCCATGCAAGATATGAACGGACGGTGCTGCCAACAAGCACATACTGTTCAAAATTCATATTCAAGGCATACTCCGTAAACAGCTTTGATAAAATCATTTCGAAGTAAGCCGGTTCTTTGCAGAGGGCAACAATCCTTTCTGCAATTTCCTGTACCTTATCAATGTTATACTGTGCCAACTCTGAAATGTTCTCTGTGACTTGTGCATGAGCCGGTACAAACATCTTTGCTTTCAATGTCTTTACCATTTCAAGCGTTTTTATATAAGCTTCCACGTCATAGATAAAACCAACCTGGTACTTATCCAGTGTTTCCCTGCTCGAAAGACAATCGGCAAGGTAGATCACATCATCCGGTGTGCGGAAACCCACCATATCGAAGAAATGTCCCGGCAAATCAATAATCTCAAAGCCCTCTGGTACAACTTCTCTTGTCAGATATTCCACATTGCTTTCCTGCGCCATAAGAAATTTATGCCGAAGCTCCTTGCAGGGATAACCGCCGTATAAAAAAGACGGCTCCAAAATCGGGTGCTGTGTGAAATCACATTCTATGCCCGGTGCAAATATCTTACAACCTGTCTGCCCTTGCAGATATTTATTGCCACCTATGTGATCCGCGTTAGAATGTGTGTTGTAAATTGCGGTCAATCTCCAATTATTACTATCCAAAATTTGCCGTACTTTCCGTCCTGCGTCCTTGTCATTTCCGCTGTCAATTAAGCAAACATCCGTGTCATTAAGCCTCACAAGCCCTATCTTTGCAGGACATTGAATATAATAGCTTCTGTCTGAAACCTGTATCAATTCATACATAGTGCTTTCCCTCTATATTTTGTAAAATATTTCACGTCTCGCTTCTTTGCGTATCCTAATTTTATTTTTTCTTATGCCCTTTCATCAAAAATTGGCTTATCTTCTAAATAATCGGGTAGCTCTGCCAACTCTGCCCCCTCACTATTCTTTACGGAACGGTATTCATTAAAGTATATTTCATAAAATTCCTTTGATTTTTCTTGCTCTGCGGGTGTTGCTCCATAACCCCAGCCATAACCCGTATTTGACAATACCATTGTTCCACCATAAAAAATTTCCGCTCCATACCCGCCGCCTGTCAGCATAGGACATACCAATGTACCTCCCCCTGCCAGTACAAATTTTCTATCTGCAAGGTTGCTGATCTTTCCCTCTGCTTCCTCCAAAAAGTCAAGTAGTGTTAATTCCCCAATTCCCCGGCATTTTGAGTTGCCGCTTTGGTTCTTTATTGTATTTTTTGCCTGCTGATATAACATCTTTCTGTTGGGAGCTACATCCGACAAATACTCTGCGTGTAATTGCAGGTTTCGTCTTGAGATATAATCCAATTCCGCTTTATTTGTTGTTGAAGCTGCTTTCCGCGCCAGCTCTTTTATCTCATTAACAAATTCATTCTGTGATTTGCTGCTTTTTCCTGCGGTCGGAATGATAGACCAATCCGGCTCCCCGCTATTTGTTGAAGTAATCAACTGTGCTCCAATATTTGCTTTACTAATATGTGAGATTCCCATAAGTCCTCCAACATCACAAACATAAAAAGGCAATCAGTAGCAACGATAGTAATCTACCTTGCGTGTACTGCTTGCCTCCATGCAACTTCTATTCTTCTCTTTGCACGTTGTATTGGACACCTTTTCTTACAAGTGTGTTCCTGCCTTTTACCAATATGCTTTCGTTTGATTCTCGCGTTCAAGCAATTCCTCTAAGCTGTCTGCCTGAACCGTGGTACGCTCTGCTTGTTTATCGCGTTCCGCCTGTTTTTCCTGCTCTTTCTTTTCAGCGCGCTTTTCCTCGTGCGCCTTTTCGATTCGCTCTCTCTGCTGCTGGCTGGACTTTTCCAACTCGGCAAAAAAGGAAGTTGTGCCGTCCTGAAACCAAACTCGTGATTTATCCGCTCCGACATACGGACTGCGCCCTGTATTCTCTGCATGTATTCCGCAGCATGCTTATCATCAGACTCTGTTTATGTGGATGCTTTTCTGCTTTCTAAGCGGTTCTATTTGAGCTGTTACTTGTGAAATCTGTTTCCTTAGCCGTTGCATAACTTTGCATTATATATCGTCTGATTAATCTAAGTTAGCAACCCCCATTTTAAATAGAGGTTGCCAACTTTAACAGTGCAGAACACACATACCCTTCTGAAACTGCTAATTTATTGTAGGATTGTACCAGCAAAGAACTAATGATAATCACTGATACTTTACAAGCATTGAAAAATTCTTTACGAAAATAGACAATGCTGCGCACAAAACGTTGCTTTCACTCTCATTAAGCACTGTTTGAGGCAAAGATGCTACATTCTTGTAACAATATTATTTATTCTATACCCAATATCTTCTGTACCAGAAGTTCCATTCTGGTACCAAATAATTCTTCTGACAAAATCAACATTTTATCTTTGTACCAACCGTATTCTCCTTCAAGCTCCACATCCATAATAATTCTGGTGGCTTCCGGCACCGCCAGAGTTTCCCATTCATCAGGAACAATATAATAGTTATCCAACGTCACTTCTATCTGGGGATGATAAGGATAATAAGTACTGTAGTTACTGTCTTTCGTGATATCACCACTTACCAGCGTTTCACTGGGAGGTAGAAAAAGCTCATCGCTGCCTTGATAAATTGGAATTACATAACTGTGCCCTTGCTTTATGGCAAAAGTCTCGCCACATAGCGACGTTCCCCAATAGGTTTGATCCTCTACCAAAATAGTGCTTCCTGCAGCAAAATCTCCAAACCACACCTTATCAACGCACATCTCATATACGACAGTCTTATAATGATAGTTAAATATCTGCTCCTCTTCAAATTTATCATACGCCACTTTATAATCATAATGTTTCAGATAAATATTAGTAATCTCACCCTCCAAAATAGCAATGTAGTCAACAGAATCTCCATCTGCACGAAATTCTCTGAAGGACGCAATAGATGCGGTACTTGCACCCCCTTGAAACGCCTCCAGAAGCTCCTCCTTTACCCCGCCATTCGGAAGTTGCAGTGCGCTATAGTAGATAGGCTCGTTGTTCTGCAACAAATCACTTTCGTCACCAATGTTTTCAGTATTGACTACTGTGGGCAGCGGCTCAAAAGGCACCGATTCCCCTAAAACGCTATCATCTAAATTCAAATGAGCATCAGAAGGAGCGGTAAAGCGAAACACTGCAAATGCAGTCAAAGCAATGATACCCAAACTGGCGGCAGCTGCCACCCATTTGCTCCATGCAATATTTCTTTTCTTTTTGTGGGAAAAAAACCGCACATCCTTCTGCGCTTCTTCAATAATATCTTCGCTGATATTTGTAATGCTGTTGAATATGGTGGTTACTTCTATTACTCTCATAGATAAATACCCTCCTTTTCAAGAGCTGTTTTAAGTTCACCTCGCAGTCGGCGCATTCGATAGGCCAGTTTGCCGGGGGCAATATTCCATTCCTTTGCCAGCTCTCCAAGCGGTGTGCCATTCCAATAACGGCGTACAAACAAAGCTCGGTCTTCCCATGCAAGGGAACGCAGCCACGCGCTGATGTACTCTGACAACTCTTTTTCTTCCATGTGATGTTCGATAGTGTGAGGGGATGGGATGCAGTCTTCTAGTTCACATAATAACTCTGTCATACCGGCATATCGCTTTTGAGTATGGTTTTTATTCCAAAGGTTGATAGCAATATTACGCACCACCTTGCCAAGCCATGCTCTAAATGTTACAGGCCGCTGCGGCGGGATTGTGTTCCATGCCCGATAATAGGTATCGTTTACACATTCCTCCGCATCTTCATTCACTGAAAGAATATTGAATGCTATGTTGTAACAAAAAGCACCATATTTTCGCTTGGTCTCTGTTATTGCCATTTCATCACGATGCCAGTACAAGTCGATGATCTGCGAATCCTCCATATGCCTCCCTCCTCTCACTGTAATTTCGAAGGCCCTTCATCTATTAAGACAAGATTTAAAGCTAAATAGTTAAAATCTCCATAAAAAAATATATAAAAAAATATTAATCAGGTCCAGAGATATGAAAATAATTTGTTTCATTTTCTTTTCTGTACGGGAAAACATTCTGGATCAATGTATCTCAACAAGGTGTGGCAATGCAAAAGTTTTAGGCAATGCGTATCACCTTTTAATTTTTACTGTTCCATACTAATCCGCCCATTCTTCAACATAATAACCTCATCAGCTTCTTCCGCCAGTTCCTTGCTGTGTGTGACTACAATCACGCACTTTTTCTGGTCGTGCGCCAGATTCTTAAAAATATTGGTAATATCCTCTGCTGTAGCCTCGTCCAGATTCCCTGTCGGTTCATCCGCCAAAAGGACCGGTGCCTTGCTCGCCAATGCCCTTGCGATTGCCACCCTCTGCTGCTGGCCGCCGGAGAGCTGCATTACCCCTCTCTTTCTGGTGATCCGGTCAATCCCCATCTGTGTCAGCAGGATATCTGCATCCGCATTCCCGCCCAGCAGCACATTCTCCCCCGGTGTCAGATAGTCGATCAGGTTGTAGTTCTGAAAGACAAGCGAAATGTTGGTCTTTCTGTGATGGGCCAGACCTTTCTTCAGGATGTTCTCTCCATCCACGCATACTTCCCCCTCTACCGGTGAATCCAAGCCGGCCAGCAGGGAAAGCAAGGTTGTCTTGCCGGAACCGCTGACGCCTAAGATCGCATACATTTTTCCCGGCTCAAAACGGTATGAAATCTGATTTAAAACTAATTTATCTTTTTGTGTCTTATAATAATAAGACACATTCTTCAACTCTATCATAAACACTCTCCTTTAACTCATTTGGCTTAAAATTTCTTTAGGCCGCTGTCTCATCACATAAATTCCTGAGAAAAAGACGGATGCTATAACGATTCCTGCGGTAGATAGAAACGCAAACAGAATCACATCCATTCCAATCTTTACACTTACTCCCAAAACCTGAGTCTCTGACTCTGAAAGCAGGGAGGATGCCACCATGCCCGCATCTGCCTGCTCCCTCTCCTCTGCAAGCTGTATCTGATACCCCACAAGATAATCAGCTACGCCTTTGGAAACTGCAGGCGCAGTCAATGTCGCAAGCAAAAAAGCTGCAACACCAATCAACAAACCTTCCGCCAGAACCTGCGCCGTTATCTGCAGCTTGCTCCGCCCTATGGAAAGCAGTATGCCGATCTCGTGTATCCGGTTCCGCATCCAGAAAAGAAACACAAAAGATAAGATAAGCACAGCAGAAACCACCACAAATACTAACAGCAGGGAACTCATATCACTTAAGTCGTTGAAGTTTTCCGCCATTGTATCGCTCATTCCCGTATTATCGAGAAAATCATACCTCTCCCAGTTAATGTCTACTTCCCGTATCCGTGCTTTTACTTCCTCATACGCATCCACATCCTCTACCCAAAAGGTAGCGTACTGGAACAGTGGATCGCCATCGCACCCTTCCGCCTTCTCCGGAAAACGTAAGTTTGTAAATATGATATTTTCTGCCCGGTAGGTGTCTCCCGCCATGATTGGCATGATTTTCTGAACGGAATCATAAATACCTATGATGACCGCATCATAAACTGTCGAATCCTCCCGTTCCCTCCAGTTGTTAAACTGCAGGACATCCCCCAACGACAAACGGTTCAATTCCGCCAGCTCCCGTGAAATGACACAGACGTCACTCTCACCGGGTTCTATCAGCCGTCCATCCCCTACCACAATATTTCCCTTCTGGACATCAAAGTCATATGCCATATTCAGATTGCCGCGCAGCGAAACACCCAGCTGATCACTGCTCTGATCCACGTCCGGATCTTCTATCCTCTGGAAATTCACCGGGTTTACAACTGTGTTAGCGGTTGTGACATTGTAGTCTGCAATTCCTTCCGTCCCGGCTATCTTCTCAATATCCTCCAAAAGCAGTGTCTCAAAGGAATTATCTGCCCAGCTCATCCAACTCCCATTTGGCAACTGCTTCTGGTGAAACCCTCCGGCACTTCCGCTTACATCGTGTCCAATCTGTTCAGACAGGATATCTATCCGGGTGTGCCTGTTTGCCTCATTTCCCTCCAACCGAAAACTTGCTCCCAGAGCCTGCCTTCCCGCGTCCTGCGTCTGCACACTTGCACTTTGACACGCCCATCCTGCATAGATAAAGCTCGTAGCCACAAATACAATCAACAGTAAAATAATACTTTTCACTGGTTTTCTTATCACTGACCGTATGGCCAGACCAAATAAATTCATTCTCATACCTCTCTATTCAACCTTCCATTTCAGACAGAATTGTCTTTAGATTTTTCCTGAATAGCGGAACCGCCGCAAAAGCCACCAGACTTATCATGATTAGTGCGCCTATTCCCCACACAATCCCAACTAATCCAAAAGAATAAGTCATCCTAAGTCCTGTTCCGCCTGCTGTATTGATCCATTTCTCCAGTCTGGAAAGAAATACCCCATAAAGACCTGCTGCAGCCAGTAATCCCAGCGAATATAAAAGCAGAGTCTCAACCACCATTTGAAAATAGATCTCAGCTTTAGACAGACCAAGACTGATAAACACCACAATCTCTATCTTCCGGCTGCGCATCCACATACATAGCAGCATACCCACCACCAATACTCCGGTTACGACTGTAAGCGCCAGGATCAGATGGGTAATACGCTCCACTTGTATAAGTGAATATTGCATCCTCTGGTACATGGTACTCAGTGTGCTTATTTCCGCCCGGTTTCCGAACTGGTTTCTCAGATTTTCCGCTGTCTGTGTAAGGATTTCCGGATTCTCCACATAAGCCACCAGTTTTTCATACTGCCCTCCGTTCCATCCACTTATCAAATCACTGGAAGCATACACCTGGTTTTCGATCCTGTTCTCTGTTGTGACGCTTTCTGTCTGCCTGCGCTCATTTCCTGTCAGGTAAAGTCCTGCCACAAAAGCTGTGTATTCCTCGCCTGTATCGGTCCGAAAAGTCAGCTCATCCCCTACAGTAATCTGGTTCCCTTCTGCCAGCAGTTGGTTTACCACAATCTCATTCTCTCTTGTCGGAAAAGTTCCCTGGACCAGCCGGCAGATATTTTCCTCAAATGGACTATCCTTCTCCAGATCATCATAACCAATAATTACAACCTGCATTTGGGACATATCTGCTCCCATCACGGGAATAAAATTTCCCGGTACAGCAATGTATCTTGTACTCCGATTGACACTGGCAATATTTTCTGTATCCAAAACAGCTGATACATCCTCCTGCCCAAACAGATCCGTACTATCCTGCACCAACAGTGTTACTTTGGTATTTGTGTTACGAAGGATCTCACTTTTTACAGATGATGTTGCTTTCAGTATGGACAGGATACCTAAGACCATCGTTGCCACTGCCAGGAAAATGAACAGCAATAGTGCCGACTTTCCCTTTTTTCTACGAATATAGCAAAGACCTCTTTTTATACTGTTCATCCTAACCTCCATGCCGCCTGGGGCGACACAAATATTCCATGAAAAGAATGCCTGTCCCTGGCATTCTTCAGTGTGAAACTTAGTAATTCTTAGTCAGCGTACTTTGCTGACTTAGAATTACTTTTCACACTATTACCTGCTCTGTCTGATAATGACCACCCTGTCTGCTGTCCAATTCCTTGTATCTTGGCAGGTTCCAAAAATTAGGACGTAGGACTGCTTTTTGACGGTTTCCTTATCCGCTGTTTCTCTGGAAATCATCGTGTTACTGGCCCAATCCATTGTAATGACCTCAAAAATAATATTCTCAGAATAGGATATTGTTACCAGACTATCTGGGTCCTCTGTTCCAGGGACTGCTATCGCTAATTCCTTTCCGCCATCCCCTTCAATAGCAGGTGATAGCGTGAAACCGTCTTCCAAAAAATCAACCACATTTCCTGTCAGATTAGTATTTTCAAAATACCAGTCAGAGGAATGGTTTTCCGTTTCCTCCTGTCCGCTGTTTTGAACAGGCTGAGGCTGCTGAGAATCCCCAGCTGCTGGTGGATTTCCCACAACATTGGAAGGCTCCACGGGTGCCGGTGAGTTTTCATTTGAAGAACATGCTGTACAGCCCAGCATAAGCGCCATGATACCTCCTGCCAACATTTTTCTTTTTAACCTAATGTTTGTCATTTCCATGACCTCCTTCTTTTTTCTTGCCTTACCATTGTAATCTTTTAATCTTCTAAAAATCTTGGAAGGAAATCATTTTTTTACGTCTCTTTTTAGAAGATTTTTAGAACTTTAATTGATATAATAGGACATATAAGTATAGAAAATATGGAGCATGTGATATGAACCTGTTATTAGTGGAAGATGACCTTAATTTGTGTGATGCTATAAAACAGCACCTTTCAGAAGAAGGGTTTGTCGTTGATGTGTGCAATACCGGTGATGATGCTTTTATGTATGCTTTCTCTCCAGACCATTCCTACGACCTGGCCATCATAGACCGTATGTTGCCGGTCATAGACGGGCTATCCCTCATAAAAGCGATGCGCAGGAAGAATATTCAGACTCCTGTTATCGTCATCACTGGGATGTCGGAACTGAATGACCGGATCGAGGGGCTGGACTGCGGCGCAGACGATTACCTTGTAAAACCGTTTCACATCCAGGAGCTGTCTGCCCGCATACGTGCCTTACTACGCCGTTCCCCGCAGCTTACGGAAGATTCCACACTACACTTTGAAGATATTTCACTGAACCTGGCAAACCAGCAGCTGTGTTGTAATGATGTCTCCCTCCTGCTTACCGCAAGGGAATTTCACTTGCTCAGTGCCTTTTTATCCTCTACTGGGACCATTTTTTCCAGAGAGCAGCTTCTGCAGAAGGCTTGGGGAACTGCCGCCAGTATTGAGCCAGGAAACGTGGATAATTACATCTATTTTTTGAGAAAGAGATTAAAGCAGCTACACAGCAGATGCCGCATCCGCTCTATTTATGGATCCGGATATATTTTGGAGGCAGCAGATGATGAAAAAACTTAAAAAACGACTTTCTTTCCTGTTTGTCTTGTGCATCATGGTAATCTTTACACTGGCCTTTTCCCTTTTTATCCATGATGCAATACTATCAGAGAGAGAGTCACAGAAACATTATTTTGAACGAATGACAACGCTCTTAGTCTATCAACTGGAAAGCACTGATGATTATATTGATACACTGAAAGCAATGGAGAATTCAAATGATCTTATCCTCCAGTGGAGGGGAAATGACAATACCCTTCTTTATCAGAGTATTTCTCCAGATACAGATGATATGGAAAACTTAATGAATGCTTTTTCTGCAGAATTAAGAAAAGTGACAAGTACATCCAGCTATGATGACAACATCCACAGTACCCAAAGCGGTACTTTCACCATTTCTTCAGGCGGAAAAGGTCTCTATTATGGGATTCAGGCTGATATTGCCACAAACAATGGAGAACTTTACCAACTATACTGCTTTTCTGCTGTGGACAATACTTTCTTTTTCCTGAAAGAACATCTCCTATTTTATATTGCTATATGGCTGATTGCCTTTGCAGCTATTCTGCTTCTTTCAAGATACTTAATCCGCAAAGCAGTAGCGCCAACGGAAAGTGCAATGCAGGGTCAAAAGGAGTTTATCGCTGCCGTATCCCATGAGTTAAAGGCTCCCCTCGCCACGATCCTGACTTCTTCGGAGCTGATCGGGCGTAAGGATAAACTTCCCGATGATATAAAAAAGTCTACGGATATCATCAACCTGGAATGTATGCGGATGTCCAAACTAATCCAAAACCTATTGCTGTTATCGTCCATAGATGCACATACATGGACGCTTAACAAAATAAAGATCAATGCGGACAACCTGCTTATTTCGTTATATGAAAAGGTTGAACCGCATTGCAGTTTCAACAATTTACACTTAAAGCTGGATATGAACGATGAATTATTGCCGACCCTTACGGCAGATGAAGAGCGGATATCCCAGATCCTTGAAATACTGATAGACAATGCTATCAATTACTCCCCGTCCGGTTCAGAAATACAACTGGGGGCGGACGTGAAGAAAAATATTTTTTCTTTTTATGTGATTGACCACGGTGTGGGAATTAAAGATGAAGATAAGCCTTTTATCTATGACCGATTTTATTGTGCCGACAAATCAAGGACACAACGGGATCACTTTGGCCTTGGCCTAAGTATTGCAAGAGAATTAGTAGAAATGCACAACGGAACTATCACATTATCTGATACTCCTGGTGGCGGATGCACTTTTAAGGTATCTTTTCCCCTTTAGTAAAAGCACAGGGAATATCATTCCTGAAATGTCGTCTTTATAAGTGAAAGCTTTCAAGATAATAATTCTTGCGGAAAGGAGGCTTGAAATGGAGGACTTACAAATTATTAGCTTATATTTTAAGCGTGATGAAGCTGCAATTTCGGAAACAGCAACGAAATACGGAGCCTTTTGCCACGGCATAGCACTAAACATACTGTCAATAAGTGCTGACGCAGACGAATGTGTAAATGATACATATTTGCGGGCTTGGAACTCAATACCGCCACAGAAACCCGACAAACTTGGCGCATGGCTTGGTAAAGTAGTCCGAAATATTGCCTTTGATCTTTGGAAGAAAAACCACCGCCAAAAACGCTATGCGGGTATAGAGCAGCTTCTAAATGAGTTGGAGGACTGCATACCGTCCCCCGCTACTGTTGAACACCAAATTGAAGAACAAGAGCTGACCGAAGTCATCAATGTATGGCTTGCGTCATTGCCGCAGAATGACTGTATTCTTTTCATGCGCCGTTATTGGAATGGCGAAGCAGTAAATACGCTTGCACAGGAAAGCGGTACGTCCCCGGCAAATATGGCGAAGAAAATGTATCGACTTAGGAAAAGTCTAAAATCCAAACTTGAACAGGAGGGCTACTACCTATGAAAGAAAAAGAAACCTCAAAGCTGTATAACAGCATTACCAATGTCGATAATCAATTTATCGAGAAAGCTCAAACAAAGCTGAAGAAGAAAAAGAATGGTTGGCTCAAATGGGGAGCTATGGTAGCTTGTTTATGCCTTGTTATTGGCGGCATATTTTTTTTTAATCGAACAAACGAAGCTAATGTTGATAATCGGCTTGCAATAGAAACGATAGATAATATCGAACAAATTTCTTCTCTTTATGAGGGAACACTCCTCGTTGAAAATCTTGTGCTGTCGGACTCCGAAGCTGCAACTATCAAACTAAGCCATTTAGAAAATAAAGATATTCACGATACTTCCAACTGGGATACCTTATCCGTGACAGCAGATTATCCCGATTATTCCCTTGTTTTGAACTGCTCTTTTCAAAGACAGATAGAAAATGACTATTCCTCTGAGGTATTTGATACACTTCAATATGGCAATGTCCTTGTAAACCTGTATCAGAAAGAACCCACACCAGAATCTGAATATGTATATGGCGCATTATTTGAGTATGATGGTGTGTTTTATCAGTTGCTTAGCCGTTCAAACGACCCTGATTGTATTTATAACCTTCTTGATACGGTAATTAGTGCTAATAATTCCACGAATACTAATGAACCAACAGAACATACATTTACCGATATTCTTGGCTTCGACGGATATTATGTTAGGGTTGAAGAAAGCACTCCGAATTTTTACATTTGGTACTACTATACAGAAATAGACGGCAAAACGCAGTGTATAGCAGAAACATTTGGTCCCCTTGGTACAGACTATGATCCAGAGGCATACAGTGTTGATCTTGATAATGACGGAATTATGGAATTGGTTTGTAACTGTATGTATAACGATGGTGTGGAAAGGGTTATAATTTATCGCAGTAACAATGGTGTTATTGAGAATGGATTTATCAAAGAGAGAGACTTGGAAGCAGATTTTAATATAGATGTTTCAGTAGCCGCCCTTGCAATTATTGTGAAATACGACCCTGTAGAGAACATCTTTAATGTCATTAACTATGCACAAGACGGAAGTGTTCGGACTGCGGTTGTCAATATGGATTATTTTGAGTTTCTACCGTATGTTCCTACCGGGGATTAAACATAGATTTATCGGAAACAGGCCGCGAAGCGCATGAGAAAAAAGCGTGCCATGTTACGCAGTACAGGCTAAATAGGGCTTGCTGCAAGCGGCTTTCCCTGCGCGTTTGTGGTAGGGGCAGGAATTTATACCTGTCCCCTCAAAATCGGCTTTCTACTGCGTAACAGATTTACCAAACTGCACCCAAAAAAGACGGGGCGCGGTGGCCTTATGTAGCTGCCGCGCCCCGTTCTTTTTTTATTTTAGTTTCATCTCACTAAATGTATCAGCTATTCCAGCGACAAAGTTCCATTGCCGTTTCATGTAATTATGCAAGGGCTTTGTTCTTTCTTTGTAGTCTGCATATATCATTTCCAAATCGTCAAAGTGCTGCATAATGGCTTGTGCTGCACAATATCCGCTTTCCATTCCGGCAGAAATCCCCTCACCCATAGGGTTAAGAAATCCGGCGATCTCACCCGCAAATAATACGCGCCCAACGCCGTAATCTATATTGCAGCCGGGAAGAATATGCGGCCTAAGCCATTTATCGGTTTTAATCTGCTTTTCGATATGCAGCCTATGGTGCTCTCTCATATAAACAATAAAAATTTGGTAATAGAGATCTATTTTGCTTGTGTCTTTCACAGATATGCCCAGCACCAAATGACCGTCTTTTACATTAAACTATGCGTCATACTCTGATAAATCCGGTTGCTCAAAGCGGTATTCCTTGCCTTTATCGTTAGTAAAAACCATACCACAATTTTCAGTCGGCGTACACATTGTAGACGCAGGGACAGCTTCACCAAAATACATTTGCACCAGATCAAGCGTTTTCTTAATTAGTTGTCCTGAACAGGATTTATACCGTGGTAATTTGAACTTTTCAGCTAACAAAACCTTATAGCCATTTCCCGCTAATACCTTTGCAGCGGTGGAGCCGGTTGGTCCGGCTCCAACTACTATTACATCATACATTTTGTGAGCTCCACTTCAATAATACAAGTAAAACTTCTTTCATACTATGTTTCCTCTTTCATATACTGATTCCGTCTGCCCGGCACATTCTTCCTATACCTTTTCCTCCCATTCCGGTATTTTCTCAAAATATGAAAAAAGCTCCGCAGGAATCGTAACCGTATCTGGAGAAACCGCTGTCTGGATCACGCAGCCTTTCAGCGGAAGATTATGTGTTCCCAGCTCTTTGTCAGGCTTTAAACTCATCATAAGGAAACTGGAACTACCCTTATGTGTTACAGGAACTGACTTTAAAAATTCTTTGGAATAGAATTGTAAACTTATATCTTTGCTGCATTCATACTCTATACCGATATAGTACGTTCCTTTTGAACAGCTTTGCTGAAGTGCTTTATAGCAATGTTCTTTTATCTCCTGTAATTGTTCCTCAGAAAACTGTGTCGTATATTTCGTGTCGCTTAATCGTTGCTTTAATTGTTCTTCCGTATCTTTCCACACATCTATTAATGTAACATTGTTTATAAAGCACTGTACTTTATCCCCGTAAGAATCTACGAAACTGAAAGAACGGCTTTTCCCAACGGTCAAAGTAACTGTTTTTTCAAGTATGTGCTGGATAGAATTGGGTCTGTGCTTAATGATGATAGGCATTTCCGGTGAATATTCCGGCAGCTTCTTTACATCTGCAAAGACTAAAGTAACAAGCTGCAAATTATCCCATTCTTCATTCTTTAACCATTCAGGAACGATCCAGCCGGCACGAAGCATGTCAAAGAACAGCTGAATTTCCTCATAATTCTCTGTCGAATATCTTAATGATCCACCCGAACCGCTCTGCGCCTGCAGCCGTTGATTACCTATATAGAATTCACTGCAATGTAAATAAGTATCTTCTCTTCTGCTGCTTCCTCTGTTTTCTTTCAGAGTTTTTCTTTGATTGCGGATACCCCTTTTGGTGGGGATGCAATCCTCCGGTTCCGTGTACGGCTCAATAATATACAATTCCGCTTCGCCACATAAAGTCATTCCAATAATATGGTATTTCTTGTTGTCCCGTTCTATGGTTTTCCCAATCACAAGAATATCATCCCACACTCTATGGGCAGCTTCTAAATATGAAAACTTCATAAATAACATCCCCTTAAAACTTCAACTTACCGTTTAAAAATTATAGTATGGATATCCCCTCACCCGTTTGATGAACCCGTAAATACCGGCATGCATTTTTCTCTCGCAGGCATAAATTACACCTTATTTCTCAATATTCTTTAGTACGCTATGTATGCAGCATGCAAGATAAGTTCAGTTAGGATCTGGATTTACATGTACCATGATATGCTTGATCTTCGGAAAATTCTTTTCAATACTCTCATGCACCTCTTCTGCAATTTCATGGGATTTTATCAGGGTATAGGAACCGTCTACCTGTATTTCTATATCCACATAGATTTTATTTCCAAAAATGCGCGTATGAAGCGAGTCTATTCCTCTTACTTCCTGAGTTTTCATAACACATTCATATATTTGGTTTTCTGTTTCCTCATCACAGGAATGATCCACCATCTTATCCACGGCATCTTTGAAAATATCAAATGCCGCTTTCGCAATAAATCCAAAAATCACCAAACTGGCAACAGAATCCATGATTGGAAAACCAAGCCTTGCTCCCCCGATTCCTATCATAGCGCCCACTGAAGATAATGCATCCGAACGATGATGCCATGCATCCGCCAGCAGGGCGCTGGAATCGATTCTCCTGGCATAATATCTTGTATACCAGTACATTCCTTCCTTACAGACAATGGACACGATCGCTGCAGCCAGCGCAAAACATCCAGGCACCTGAAGGTCGTTATAACTGCCTGAAAAGACATTTTTCAACGCTTCTATCCCTATTCCAAGTCCTGTTATAAAAAGAACCATTGCCAATATAATAGCCGCCACGCATTCCAAACGCTCATGCCCATAGGGATGCTCTTTATCCGCTTCCTTTGAGGCGAGCTTGATCCCAATCATGACCACAAATGTGCTGAACACATCCGATGCGGA
Organism: Acetatifactor sp.; assembly: GCA_022511385.1. Lineage (GTDB taxonomy): Bacteria > Bacillota > Clostridia > Lachnospirales > Lachnospiraceae > Acetatifactor. Next base: position 19,610 of record JAFLRN010000006.1, on the reverse strand, counting down.
ATGAACTGCGTCACTAACCATGGCATTGGACCGCGCCACAATACCGGCCATAAGCTTGAAAACGGACAGTATCAGATTTCCCAAAATGGTCACCGTTGCTACCCTTTCAGCCACCTTCTGAAAATCTTGCTCCGACCTTGCGGACTCTTTTGCCATTGTTTCGTTTTCCTTCACAGTAGTTACCTCCGAAATGTAAGATAGCTCTATGACACCAATATATGTGGGGTTTTTAGAAGAATGCCTTTTGAAAAGGTACAAAAAAACACCCACGACCAGTATTAGCAGCTACTGTCCCGTGGATGTAAGCTTCCACTGTCACTCCTGTGACCCGACTCCATAACGTTCCGTCACGGTCTGTTCAGTTTGTACTGTAGATTTATATGCAGTGCAAAGAGTAAATTTAGAGTAACATAAATATAATTATTTGTCAATAACTGGCAGTAACAATGCGGCTACTTTGCTTAGCGACATTATTTTCTCCCTCAAAGTATGATTCATTTCTCTGTACGATGTCTCCGCCACCCCAGACACACCCAATAGATCAAAAATCCCACAATTGTCCCCAGGATATTCGTCAAAATATCATCAATCTGAAAATATCCCCTCTCAGTTATCAGCTGAAGCAGTTCCACCATCACACTGGTCATGGCCCCAAACCATGCGCACCGAAAGAAATTCCGCGCCCATGGAAAAGCCAAACTGCACACAAAGCCATACGGAATGAACAACAGCACATTCTCCACCACAAAAGCATTGTTCCTAGTGTTGATCCCCCATGTGGAAAACAGCTTCAGATCCATACCCCCCACTCTGCTGCCGCTCTCCCTGGAAAAAAAGGTAATCACAAGCAATATCGCCAGGTATACCGCATAGACAATGATCGGAAGCTTAGACACAAGCCCTTTTTTCCGCTCATTGCCACTGCGGCCCACAAGCCACAAAAGGATCAGGGCGATGGGGAGCCCCAGCGCCAGACCATAGGGAAGGTAATCCGCTACGGAAACCAAATCCCTGTATATATATTTCATCATATTAGTTTTCTCCGATATCGATTCATCCCGGACAGATCAGTACCCAGGCGCTGCCTCTGCTGAGCTTTCCTCTACTGATAGCTGTTCCAGCGGCTGCCTGCATTCTCCCATCTGTCCTTGTCCTCAAACAGTCTGTCATTCATCCACGCCACGGCATCCTGTACCCCGTCCTCGTCAAAGGAAAACTCTGCGCTCTCCTTTTCCTCTGCAGGTGTTGTAAAAAAATTGAACGGCTCCGGCCACACCGTGACCCTGAGCTTTTTCCCATCCTCCGAGGATACGCCCTCCAGACGGTAGCGCATTCCCTGATGGCTGCCGGTGAACTCTGTTTTCTTCAGGTACTCCATGGATAGAATGTCTTGACGCTCGATCATTTATGTATACTCCGCAGATTTATCTCATTTCACATAGCCCACAACACGGACACAGGGCGCCAAACAGCCAGACGCCCTGTGATAAGTATAACCCATTTATACCCTCTTTGCCAAGCCTAAAGTGACAGACTTGCGTAAAAATGACAGATGTCGTTACTTTTCACACGTCACTTGTATGGGTGACGTGTGAAAAGTAAGCAGACTTGCACAATCACTAGATATGACTGCTCATTTCCTTCTTCAGCTGGCGCATGATCTTTTTTTCCAGCCGGGATATGTAGGACTGGGAAATTCCCAGCAGAGATGCCACCTCCTTCTGAGTCATCTCCTGGCCGTCCCTGGTCCCAAGTCCAAACCTAAGCCTGATAATGGTCTTTTCCCTGTCTGAGAGCTTGCTGACTGCTCCCATCAAAAGCTTCCGCTCCACCTCATTCTCGATATTCCGGTAGATCACATCCTCATCCGTTCCCAGAATATCTGACAACAGCAGCTCATTGCCATCCCAGTCCACATTCAGCGGCTCGTCGATGGACACCTCCAGCCGGGTTTTATTATTTCTTCTAAGATACATCAAAATTTCATTCTCTATGCATCTGGAGGCATAGGTGGCAAGCTTAATATTCTTTTCCGGGTTAAAGGTATTGATGGATTTGATCAAACCAATGGTTCCAATAGAGATCAGATCCTCCACCCCTACACCGGTATTGTCAAATTTCTTTGCTATGTATACCACAAGTCTCAGATTGTGCTCAATGAGGATGGCCTTTGCCTCCGCATCGATCTCCGTTCCCAGATCACTGATGACTTGGCTTTCCCTGTCAACCTCCAGGGGCGGCGGCAGCACCTCCGCACCGCCAATATAGTGGATCTCTCCTTTTTTGTGCAGGAGCAGATTTTCCCTGCGTATCATTTTAAATTGCATCTTACCTGGTAATGCTACTTTCAGTATCATATATCCTCTCATTCTGCCGCCTTCGCGGCCCTCCCTTTTTTTGCTCCAGAAAGAGCAAGGGATTTACTATCATTTTTACGGATTCCGCCTCCACATTATCCTGTTCGCTGATTCCCTGGGGACTTGCTGCGATCCAGACCTGGCGAAAGGTCCTTGTGATACCGTTAAGCTCCAGCTTAAGCTCCGGCAGCTGATAGCCCTCCAGGATTCCTCGTTTCTTTCCAATACTATGGTAAGGAACGGCTCTGTATCCGTCGGGAAGATCTCCCTTCAGACTGCTTAATATCTGCTCCGTCACAATGCAGACCGGTTTGCCGCTGATAGGCTCTGTCAGGGTATTCCCCGAATCCACCAGTCCGATCACTTCAAGTTGCACTGCCTTACAGATCAGAACCGCTCGGCACAGACTCTCTTCCTGCCCCCCGCCTTTCCGAGAGCGGCTTAAGAATAAAAAGCACAGCCCACCCACACCCATGATCCCGAAAATACTTGTAAGAACATTCCTCAGACCGGGTATGGCGCGGACCAGAAAGAGCAGAGCACCTCCCATACAGAAGGAGTATAAAAGCAGCTTTTCCAACAGCTTCACAAACATTCTGAAGCCCCTTACCGGAAATGCCATAAGAATCATCCCCACTGTCCCTGCTACGATTCCCGTTCCCATTTTCAAAAGGCCGGGACCGGGAAGCAGATAAGGCAACAATCCGCCAAGCCCTCCCACTGCGGCTCCCAGGAGCAATCTTCCCGGCGTGGCAGTGCGGAAAGCGCTTCTGTTCACCAACATAAGAAGGTAAAGATTCATCACAAAATTGACCAGAAACAGACTGTCTACATACAGTTCGTAATGCATTGGTATCATCCTTTTCATAATGATTATAAGGTTCCTAGGATATAAAATTTGTCAAAGACGCGGAGAGAATGATGTGATTTTTTCGACATGTCAGAATGGCTCATGATGCATATTAAAAGCCGAGTGGTTTTCCACTCGGCCTTTAATTATGCTATGCTAATTTTTGGAGTTTCTCAATCTGCTCAACACCTGACTGATATCGCTTAAACGTTGATGTGTAGCATGCTTCCTATCTGAATGAAATATGCGCGCTTGTTACTTTCTCTGCAGGAAATCCGGAATCTTCAAGGACTTCTCTTCCACAGAGCTCCTGATATCAACAGGCTTCTGAATTCCCGGCGCAGGTCTTGGCACCTGCTGTCCCCCAACTGGCTGTCCTGCCTGAGGCTGTACGCCCAGGCTCTTAAGGGAACTGGGTGTGAGATGCGCGGAAGGCTGCCTGTATGCGACACCACTGCTCATTCTGGGTTGACCGGGTCCTGCGGCCTCCTCCAGACCGGTTGCGATTACCGTAATGGAGCAGGTGTCGGACTTGGATGCATCATACATGGCACCAAAAATGATGTTGACTTCCTCGCCGGCAAGACCCTGCACATAGCTTACCGCATCGTTGGCATCTGCCAGAGTAATATCGCCGGACACGTTGATGATCACATGACTTGCGCCAGTAATCGTGGTCTCCAGCAAAGGGCTCTCCACAGCCATCTTGACTGCTTCCATAGCCTTTTCGTCGCCCTTGCCCTCTCCAATTCCAATATGTGCAATTCCCTTTTCTGTCATAACGGTCTGCACATCCGCAAAATCCAGGTTGATGATAGCGGGCACATTGATCAGGTCCGTAATTCCCTGAACTGCCTGCTGAAGAACTTCATCTGCTTTCTTAAGCGCTTCAGGCATGGTAGTACGCCTGTCAACAATCTCAAGGAGCTTATCATTTGGAATCACGATCAGGGTATCCACATGCTGTCTGATACGCTCAATGCCGCTGAGCGCGTTTACCATACGGGTCTTTGCCTCAAACCGGAAGGGCTTTGTCACAACGCCCACGGTAAGAATTCCCATCTCCTTTGCCAGTCTGGCCACCACGGGAGCCGCCCCCGTTCCGGTGCCGCCTCCCATTCCGCAGGTGACAAACACCATGTCCGCCCCCTTCAGGGCTGTGGCAATCTCTTCTGCGCTCTCCTCGGCTGCCTTCTCGCCTACATCAGGCTTTGCTCCGGCACCAAGTCCCTTTGTCAGTTTTTCGCCAATCTGTAAAAGCTTAGGTGCCTTGCAGAGCTGCAAAGCCTGCTTATCCGTGTTGACTCCGATAAAGTCAACACCATCGATCTGTTCATCTATCATTCTATTGACAGCATTATTACCCGCACCACCAACACCGACCACGATGATCTTAGCTGCAGATTCAGCGTCGTTTGTCTTAATCTCAAGCAAGGGTTTGTCCTCCTTCTAAAATAACAAAGCTTTAAAAACTTCATATAGACTATCATACAATTTTTTTACGAATTAATCAACATGTTTTTATTTTTTTAATCCTTTGATCTTTTTCTTTTTTAATCCGGCTGAAATGTATATCTGCCTCCGCTCTCTACATAGGTTTGCATCTGAAGAGTTCCGCTCATCCCCTCCAGATTCGGCAACAGTCCCGGCAGCATCATGAGCTTGTCCTCCAATGTGGCGCTGTCGCTGCCCAGCGCTACCTTCACATTTCCAAAATATACTGTAATATCACCCGATTTATGGAAGAATATGTTCTCTGCATTCAGCTTATATTTCTCCAGAAGCTTGGTTATATTCAGGATGCGGCTAAACACCTCCGGATTATCCACGGGAAGAGCTTCCCCCACTGCCACGTGGTCAAAGCTGAGTCCTGTGATCTGAGGTACTCCTGCGGTTTTCACGCTGGAACTCTCCACCACGTAACCGTCCTTATCGAAATACAGATAACTTCCCAGGTGCTTCACATAACCTGTCAGCACCTTCTCATAAACTGTGATCCTTACCGTATCAGGGGCAAGAATGGTAACATCCATGACATCTACAAAAGGAATCCCTTCTACGCCCTTGTTTTTATATTTCATGGACAGATAGAGAGAATTGTTTCCAAAAGGCCCCTCCATGACAATGTTCTTTATCTCATCCTCCGTATAATGTACATTCCCCTCCACATATACTGTATTAACGGTATATGTGGAGGCCACATAGTATCCTGTTCCTAACACCGCTGCCAGAACCAGCACAACGGCCAGTATGACAAATTTTATCCTGCTTCCCTTACGCACTTGTCACCCGCGCTCCTAACTCCCTGAAATCTCTGCAGATATTTTCATATCCGCGGTATATAAACTTACATCCCGTCACAGTGGTCTCTCCCTGGGCCATGAGCCCGGCCACCACCAGCGCCGCTCCTCCTCGCAGCTCTCTGGCCTCCACACTGGCACCGTGAAGCGACTTCACTCCGTGCACCAGAACCATACTGCCGTCTTGTTCCTCAATCTGAGCTCCCATCCTGCGCAGCTCTTCCACAACCCGGAAACGATTTTCAAAAATTGTTTCCTTGATCCGGCTCTCACCGTCAGCCAGCGCGGCTACAGCGAGCGCCATCGACTGAAGGTCTGTGGGAAAACCGGGATAAGGTGCCGTTTCGATACATTCTACAGCCCGGGGTCTGCCGGGAGCCTGTACGTAAATACCCTCCTTAGAGATACAAAGTCTGCCGCCCATGCGTTCCGCCAACTCCAGAACCGCCCCCATCTCCTCCCAGGGCGCATCCTCCAAAAATACGCTGCCGCCGGCGCCGATACAGCCAAACAGATAGGTTCCCGCCACAATCCTGTCTGCCGGAACCGGAAAATCCGTGCCGTACAGCCTTCTGCCGCCCCGTATCACCAGCCGCCCGGTGCCAACGCCCTCTATCTCAGCGCCGCAGTTTTTAAGATACTGACAGAGCGCCGTGATCTCGGGCTCCAGTGCAGCTCCTTCCAACACTGTTTCTCCCTCGGCCAGCACGGCGGCCAGGACAACATTTTCCGTGGCTCCCACGCTGGGAAACGGCAAGCTGATGTGTGCTCCGCAGAGTTTGTCTGCCTCTGCCATAAGTCTGCCTTCTTCCTCCCGAAACTCCACACCCATCTGTCGAAGGGCTCCAATGTGCAGATCAATGGGCCGCTGTCCGATGACGCAGCCCCCAGGATGCTCCATGGAAATCCTGCCGCATCTGCCGATCAATGCGCCAAGCAGACACAGGGATGATCGCATGCATGTCACGGCTTCCGCGCCAAGCTCTTCACAGTTCACGGAAGATGCGTCGATACACAGGCCGTTCTCCTGCCAGTTCACGGTGCATCCAATGCCCTTTAAGAGACTGACCATAGCATACACGTCCGCAATCCTGGGACAGTTTTTGATGAGAGAGCTCTCACCGGTAAGCAGTGTCGCTGCCAGAATTGGCAATGCGGCATTCTTTGAACCCTGAATACGGACTTTTCCCTGAAGAGCCACCCCGCCTTGAATACGAATAGAATCCATATGCTTATAACACCATCCGGTATCAATCTGATAGACCTATTCTATCCTATGCGGGAGGCATGCTCACAGTTCCTTGAGCTGTATCCGTCTGGCCACACTTAAGACAAGCCCGATCTCCGACAACAAAAACATCACCGAAGAGCCTCCATAGCTGATGAAGGGAAGGGAAATTCCTGTATTGGGAATGGTGTTGGTCACAACGGCAATATTCAGGATCGCCTGAATGGCAATGTGCCCCATGACACCCACCACCAGCATGGCGCCGAACAGATCCGGCGCATTGTTTGCTATCACCATCATGCGCCAGAGCAGCATGATGAACATCAGGATAATTGCCACTGCGCCGAACAGACCAAGCTCCTCGCAGATGACGGAGAAGATCATGTCGTTCTGGGCCTCGGGCAGGAAGCTCAGCTTCTGCATGCTTTGGCCCAGGCCCTTCCCCCAGATACCGCCGCTTCCGATGGCATACAGAGCCTGCATGGTCTGGAAACCAATGCCCAGGGAATCGCTCTCCGGGTCAAGCCAGGCAATGAGGCGGCCGCTGCGGAAGCCCTGGCCTCCGTTTCCGGTTACCGCCAGATAGACCGCCAGTGCTGCCACCGCTGCCACTGCGCCACCCATGATCACAAACTTTCTGTAATCCGGGCTGGCAACAAAAACCATCAGTACCGAGATACCAAGTATAATAATTGCAGAGCTTAAATTTTGAGTGATCAGATACACCTCCGCCGCCACGGGCAAAGGAAGGGCCACCATAAACAAAAACCCTTTCATGGTCCGCACGCCCTTTCCCATCTTGCAGACCATAGTTGCCAGAAACAAGATCATGCCCAGCTTCGCCACCTCCGCCGGCTGTAGATTCAGGCCAATAACAGGAATTCCGATCCAGCGTCTGGCGTTGTGGGATTCCACCCCCAATGGGGTCAGCACCAACGGAATGATCGCCATGGATACCAGATACCCCAGAAAAGCAAACCTCTCCCAGAAATGATAGGGAATGTTCGCCACCGCAATCATGGCCACAATCCCCATGATCACTGCTATCAGCTGTCTTTTCAGATAGTAGGCCTGATCGTGAAAACTCTGATAGGCCTCATAGGAGCTGGCGGAATAGATCATCACCAGGCCAAAACCCAAAAGGAACAGCACAATAAATAACAGGCTGTAATCAAAAAAATATTCAGATTGTTCTTTTCTCTTTCTTCTCGCCGCTCTCTGTGCTGCCATACTTACTCCTTCATCCCTGATTCAGGCAGTGTCCTTGCGCCTTTTTCATGCCAGGCCCCTCACATAATCTTTGAAAATGTCGCCACGCTCCTCGTAATTTTTGAACATCCCCCAGCTGGCGCAGGCCGGTGACAGAAGCACTGCATCCCCTTCTTCCGCCAGCTCTGTGCAGAGCTGTAAACATTCCTCGAAAGATTCTGCAAACCGGATCATCCCAAAGCCGTGAGCTCTTGCACACTCCGCTATCTTTTCCCTGGTCTGGCCGATGAGCACCAGCCATTTTACCCTGCCGTCAAAACTCTCGATCCACTCGTCATAATCACTGCCCTTGTCATAGCCGCCGCCAATGAGCACTGTGGGTTTGCTCATAGCCCGGATGCCCTGAATGGCCGCATCCGGATTGGTTCCCTTGGAATCGTCATAATAGTCAACGCCCCCCTTTGTGGCCACAAATTCAATCCTGTGTTCCACGGCACGGAATTCTTTGATTACCTGAAGCGTCGTCTCCATGGGAACACCCATTCCCTCCGCAATGGCAAGGGCTGCCATCACGTTCTCCACATTGCATATCCCCACCAACCTCATACCGCTGTGGATATCCAGAAGTTCCTGCTCCCTGCCGTCCATGCGGCGCACAATTTTGTCTTCCCTTAAAAAATACCCTTCCGGAAGCTCCCTTGCCGAGGAAAAATAGACTACCCTCGCCGGGCATCTCTTTCCAAAGCTGCGGGTGTATTCGTTCTCATAATTCAGGACACAAATGTCTTCCTTCGTCTGATTCAGGGTGATATTTTCCTTTGCCGCCACATAGGCCTCCATGGTATGATGGCGGTTCAAATGGTCCGGCGTAATGTTCAGGATTGCCGACACAGCCGGATGAAAATCACGGATGGTCTCCAGCTGAAAGGAACTGATCTCCCCTACGGTGACAGTATCCTCGGCTGTCTTCAGACATTCGGAGGTGTAAGGATTTCCTATATTTCCCACCACAAACACCTTCTCCTTCCCGAGATGAGCCTCCATGATCTGGCCCACCAGAGTGGTGGTGGTGGTCTTTCCGTTGGTTCCGGTAATGGCTGCCACCCGTCCCTTTTCCTCCTGATATCCCAGCTCGATCTCGCCGAGGATACCCGCTCCCTTTTCCCTCAGGGCGTTCACCAGAGGAATGTCGATGGGGACACCGGGGCTTAAGACAACCGTCCGGGTTTCCCGAAGCACCTCTTCCGGCAGTTCGCCTGCCACACAGCGGGTTCTGCTCCCGGTGGGAAGTTTCTCCTGAATGAGTGCTGCCGTCAGCTTTTCATCACTGTCGTACAGCGTAACATCGGCTCCCATGTGTTCCAGCAGGGCCACGGAGCCCACACCGCTGATTCCCGAGCCGATCACCAAACATTTTTCACCCGTCATCATTCCTACAAATCCTCCACCCGATCTATCTGACTATCTCTTTTTTATGTCAATACGCCGCCAGGGCAGCCAGGCACATGAGCGCCGTGACGATGGCAAATATTGCTGTTATCCTGTTCTCAGACCATCCGCACAACTCAAAGTGATGGTGGAGCGGAGCCATCCTGAACAGACGCCTGCCGCCGCTGAGCTTATAAAAACCCACCTGGACGATCACGGAGAGTACCTCAACAAGGTAAACTACCCCCACGATCGCTATGTAAAGAGGCATCTGCAGCATATAGCCGCAGGCCGCCACAAAACCTCCCAGGGCAAGGGAACCTGTATCTCCCATAAACACGGATGCCGGATGCGCGTTAAAGAGCAGAAAACCTAGCAGCGCTCCCACCACCGCACAGGTAACAGGTTCAATCCCATAGCGGCCACCGATTGCCACTGCGGAGAAAAACACTGCCACGATCACCGTGACGCTTCCCGCCAGTCCATCCAAACCATCCGTAAAGTTTGTGCCGTTTACGGTTCCAAGCACCACAAAAAACAGAAGGGGCAGATTCCAGATACCAAGGTCTATGTACCTTCCCTCCAGAAAGGGCACCCGCATGGCAAGGCTTACATCCGTGTAGTGCGTCAGATAATAAGCAAACACGGCCGTGATCAGCACCTGTCCTCCAAACTTCTGTAGTGGCGACAGCCCCATGGAGCGCTTGCACACAACCTTGATATAATCATCCAGAAATCCGATCATACCAAAGCCCACGGTCAGAAAAAGTACCGGTGCCGCCTTGGGGTAACTTGCAAGAAAGGGCAGGCAGGTCACCACCACACTGAACAGGATCAGCAGGCCCCCCATGGTGGGCGTACCGGTCTTTTTCAAGTGAGTGGCCGGACCGTCATCACGGACTGTCTGACCGCATTTCAGTCTTCTTAAAAAGGGAATCACCACCGGTCCCGCCAGGGCGCTCAGTGAAAAAGAGACCAAAACAGCCAACACATTAACTCTGCTCATTTTCTTGATTATACTCCTTAATTCCCAAATACGGAAGAATATTTTCAAAAAGCTGCCTGACAATGGGAGCTGCAACCTGACCGCCGTAGTAGGTACCCTGAGGATTGTTGACGATGGCGAGAGCCATGACCTGGGGATCCTCCGCGGGCGCAAAACCCACAAAAGATGCTATGTATCTGCCGCTGCCCCTTGGCAGTGTCTGGCTTGTGGCTGTCTTTCCTCCCACGCTGAAACCCTCCACCGCGCCGTTCTTTCCCGAGCCCTCTGACACCACCCGCTCCAGAATCTCCCGCATGATGGCACTGGTCTCGTCTGAGACAATGTCCGTTGTGACAGGATAGGTAAAGGTTTCCAGCACATTTCCCCCTTCATCCAGAGTCTGCATCCCAAAATGGGGTGTAATGCGGTTCCCTCCGTTTACGATGGATGCCGCTGTGGTCAAAAGCTGGATGGGTGTAATCTGAAAGGACTGGCCGAAGGATACCGTGGCAAGCTCCACGTTCCCCATGTCCTCCATCCGGTGCATGATGGTTCCCGCCTCTCCGGGCAAGTCAATTCCGGTCTTCCGCTTCAGACCAAACTGTTCAAAATATTTATAATAATTCTCTACGCCCAGCCTCAGGCCCACGGTAATAAACACCGGGTTACAGGAATTCATGGTGGCATGAATAAAATCCTGGGAGCCATGGCCTGCCACCTTATGACAGCGGATCCGTCTGTCATCCACCATGATAAAGCCGGGACAGCTGAAGGTACTGTTCGGCGTGACAACGCCTTCCTCCAGACCCGCTGCCGCTGTAATGATCTTAAATGTGGATCCGGGCTCGTAGGTGTCGTTGATACAGCCGTTTCTCCAGATGGAATTCAACAGATTCTGCTGTTCCTCATTTGTGAGATTGGCTGACATATCCTCCGGCAGCTCAAACGGATTATTCAGATCAAATTCCGGCACATTCACCATCGCCAGCATTTCCCCGTTCTGGGGATTCATTACCAAAATAGAGACGCTGTCCGCCTGTTTCGCCGCCATGGCCTGAGCAGCAAGCTGGGTAGCATAAGACTGAATGTTCATATCCATGCTGATGACAAGATCACTTCCGGCCACCGGCTCTATCCGGCGTTCCCCCGCTGCCTCCACTTCAATGCCCGCAGCGTCCGTTACAGTAAGGATCTTTCCGGGTTCTCCCTGAAGATATTCCTCGTAGATTACCTCCAGACCAATGATGCCCTGATTGTCACTGCCGGTGAACCCAAGTACCTTGCTTGCCAGTTCGCTGTAAGGGTAATAGCGCTTATAATCCTCATCAACCTTCACGCCCTCCAGATCGTATTCCCTGATCCTGTCACCCAATGCTTTATCCACATTACTTCGTATCCTCTCCATGGAAGAATATTTTTCCACCCTGGCACGCACATACTCCTCTGACAGATCCAGCTCTTCACAGAGCACCTTGATGACCTGTTCCGGATCCTTGATCTGGTTATGTATGACGGATACGGTACAGACTGTTTTGTTGTCTGCCAGCACCTTACCGTTTCGGTCCAAAATGCGCCCCCGGGCGGCTTTAATGCTTCTCTCCCTCTCATGAAGCTCCGTTGCCATCTGAGAATAATACTCTGCCTTCCAGACACTGAGATAGATCAGTCTGCCAAAGAGAAACAGCAGAATGCCCGTGCATGCCAGAAACATTACCAGGATTTTTTTTCTGTGGAAGATCTTGTTGTTGTCCGTCAACATACAAAACCTCATAAAAAGGGTATTGATATACTCTATTCCCACTTTTATGAGGTTATGCGCACAAACTACAGGATGTCGGGGTTGACAGGTACGCTGGGATCGACCACCGACTCGGACCCGTCGGACTGAAAGACATCTTTTGCCGTCTGGGGATCATCCCCCTGGGCGTCATCTCCCTGGGGCTGGGTATAATAATATGTATTCTCCAAATGCAGTGCATCCAGCTCTTTCTGTTCCTCCGGCGTAACTTCCACCGTCATGAAGATATTCAGATAAGGGAGTACCTCTGTGAGGATACTTCTCACAATGCGGGTAGCATATTTTGCATCACCCTGTTTGGACTCATTGGGCCTGTCCACCACCACATAGATGGCAATCTGGGGGTCGTCCGCGGGAGCGTAGCCAATAAAGGACACCACGTGATCACTCTCTGAACGCTGATGTGTCACAGGGTCGATGGTCTCAGCTGTTCCTGTCTTTCCGCCGATCATGTAACCGGCAGGTCTGGCCGTATGTCCCGTTCCATACTCCACCACCGCGTTGCAGTACTGTCTGATCAACGCTGAAGTCGACTCGGAGACGGTCTGCTTCAGCACTCTGGGTTCGATATTCTTCACTGTCGCTCCACTGGAATTCGTGATCCTGTCCACCATATGAGGTTCATAATAATTGCCGCCGTTGATAAGGGAACAAAACCCTGTGATCATTTCTATCATGGTCACATTAAAATTCTGTCCAAAGCTGTTGGTTGCAAGATCCGTAGGCCCCATTCTGTCAACCGTGTAGACTAGGCTGGCGGTTCTTGCCTCGCCTGCCAGGTCTATATTGGTCCGCAGGCCAAAGTTGAAAATTTTCTGAAACTCCAGGAAGTCCTGCTTTCCTATATTCTGGGCAATCTTCATCATACTCACATTGCAGGATTTGGCCACAGCCTGCTCCAGAGAAAGTACACCTTCGCTCCCATTATGGCAGTGGATCTTATAACCGCCGACCTCCAAGAGACCGTTGCAATCTATCAAGGTGTTTGGCGTAACTGTCCCCAGCTCTAATGCAGTTGCCACTGTAAAGGGCTTTGCAGTGGACCCCGGCTCATATGTCCCGGCAATGCAGAAATTTTTCCACAGATTATTTAAGTTTAAGTATATTTGACTTTCATCCATGGCACCGAGAACTGCCTGATCGATGACAGTGTTGGTGTTCCTGATCTCCTGATAACCATTGGCGTTGGTGATCTGTTCCACCATCTTCATCCCCAGAAGACTCTGAGGATTTCTGGCATCGTTCAGATCATAGCCCGGAGCGCTGGCCATAGCCAGGATTTCCCCCGTATCCACCCGCATGATAATGCAACCCACATTGTTTGCGCCATTGCCGGGAGTATTCTTATCCTTATGCTCATCCATGAACTTCTGGAGATACTTTTCCACGATCATCTGTACGTTTATATCAATGGTAGTATGAATGCTGTTGCCGTCCACAGCTGCCTTCACTGTGCGCTCCAGTGCCAGATCCTCGTTGAGGTAGCCATACTCCCTGCCGTTGATCCCGTTCAGGATATCGTTGTAATACTCCTCCAGTCCATAGCTTCCCTGATTGTCCGTACTGGTAAATCCGATCACATCCGCCGCCAGGGACCCGTAAGGATAGATCCGCTGGTACTCTTCCTCAAACCAGACGCCCTGAATATTATTATCCTTCTTCTGTGCCGCCAGAAAGCCGCTGATCTGATCGTAGGTCAGGCGCCTCAGAGGCACATACCAGGATGAGGTGGGATGCGTGTTCACATACTCCCTTATCTGGGCCATATTCAGATCAAAATTTGCTCCCAGCGCCTGCAGGGTGGGCTCCAGATAAGCCTCCCTGTACAGCATCACCTTTGCATCGATCACAAGGTTATACACCTTCTGGCTGGTTGCCAGCCTGGTTCCCTGACTGTCCACAATGTCTCCCCGTCTGTACGGAATCGTAGAGGAATCATATTGCTGCTGGGCCAGCACCTGTTTTTGATATCTGGTCCCTTTCTCACGGACCAGGTAGATAAGCCGGGCGCTTAACCCGGCAAAAGCCAGTAGTACCAATACAAACAGTACTACCAGCTTCTTTTGCATTTTAATCGAGAATCTGTTTTTCTGAACGCTTGTCCTTTGACTGCCGCCTTTCACGATGCACCTCGTTTCTAATGACTTTCGTCCGTCGCCCGGCGCATGTAGTCATTTCTTTTGTTTGTGTATGTGATGATCTGACCCTCCTCGGCATAGGTCATGCCCAGTTCGCCGATGGCAATTCGCTTGACTTCCTCCAGGTTAACACTGTTCAATATCCGGTTATACTCCTCGTCGTTAGCGATGCGCATGCTGTTCAGCTGGCTCTCTTTCGAGGCCACGCTCTTTGTCAGATTGGTCAACTGTGCCTGAAGCTGAATATAGTTCACCAGGACCAAGGCTGCCGTACACAGGGCTGCCGCCAGAAAAAGCACATATCCTGCGCTCATGTGGCGCGCTCTCTCGCGGTTCTTTCTGACTTGGGGCCGGGGCTGCCTCCTGGGCTCCTCCATCTCTCTGGTAATCTCAATTTCGCGCGCAGTATTCCCGTAAACGTAAGCGCTGCGGGTTACCCTTGCAGCGTTCGCGCTCCGATTTTTCTCATATGAAGATGTTCTGTAATTCCTTCTGCTGCGGCTCATAATATAGTTCCTGCTTTCCAACTAAACTTCTATTTCTTTTTCGAATACTCTCAGCTTAGCGCTTTTGGAGCGATTGTTTTCCTTAAGCTCCTCCTCGCCGGGAAGAATCGGTTTTTTCGTCACCACACTTCCCCTGCTCTTCTGCCCACACACGCATACTGGAAATCCCGGTGGGCAGGTGCAGGGATTTTCATTTCTTTTAAACACAGTCTTCACAATCCGATCCTCCAAAGAATGGAATGTGATGACGCAAAGTCTTCCTCCCGGGCTAAGCAGCCCGATCAGCTCGTCCAACGAATTTTTCAGCACTTCCAGCTCACGGTTGCACTCAATTCTGATCGCCTGAAAGGTCTGCTTGGAAGGATGCCCGTTCTGGCGCATCCTTGCCGGAATGGCTGCCTTAATGATCTCATTGAGTTCAAAAGTGGTTTCCACCGGCTTGTCCTGCCTTGCTCTGACAATATGCTTCGCAATATTGGCCGCAAACCGATCTTCCCCATAGTCCCTGATAATGCGATACAGCTCTCCCTCAGAATAACCGTTCACAATATCCCGTGCCGTCATATCCTGTCTGCGATCCATCCGCATATCCAGCGGAGCATCAAACCGATACGAAAAGCCCCTGTCTTCCGTGTCCAGCTGGTAGGAAGAGACGCCCAGATCCAGCACAATACCGTCCACCTGTTCCACGCCCTCTCCCGCCAGCGTACTCTTCATGTTACAATAATTATCTCTCAGGATCGTCACCCTGTCCCCAAAAGGAGCCAGCCTTTTCCCCGCAGCCTCTATCGCCGCGTCATCCTGATCGATCCCGTAAAAATGTCCTCCGTTCAGTCGGCTGCACACCTCATAAGCATGTCCCCCGCCTCCCAGCGTCCCATCCACATAGATGCCATCCGCCTTCACATGCAACTGCTCTATCGTCTCCCTCAGGAGTACAGAGTAATGCTTAAATTCCATACCAGGCATCCTTTCTTTATCTAACCGCAAAGTTCAACCTCGCTGGTATCAGGCACCGTCTGACAAAGATGCTCTGCGGTAACCAGCCCGGCTCCGGGAATGTTCCTCCGGCAGACTGTTAAAAACACGTCGGCACTTAGCGAGGTCCTGTCGAGCTTAGTGTCCGCTACGTGTTTTTCCAAGCGGGAGCGTGTCTGTCGGCGGAACATTCCCGGAACCGGGCGTCACTCGCAAACACAACCAGCAGCTTAGATGGTCAACCCAAGATTCAACATCCCCTGCGAAATCTGGTTAATATCCACCTGACTACTATTATTCTCCCACTTCTCAAGGCTCCATATCTCAATCCTTCCGCCCATACCAGCCAGCACGACATCCTTTTCCAGCCCAGCAAAGTCCCGTAAATCCTGGGGCATCAAAATCCGCCCCTGCTTATCCACAGTCACGTACATTGCACCCGACAGAAAAAATCTTGCAAACTGCCTTGCTTCCTCATTGATCAACGGCAGTGATGCCAGCTTTGCCTCAAAGACCTTCCAATCCTCGTTCGCATACACAAATAAGCAGCCATCCATTCCCTTCGATACAACAAATTCATCTCCCAAGATCTCACGGTACTTTGAAGGAATGCTCAACCTGCCTTTCGGATCGATCGTGTGATTGTATCTGCCCATGAACATAGCCATCACCACCAATCAAAAATGGGTCTGCCACAGAATTTCGCATCAAAACAGTTTTTTTAGGTCTTTCATCCCACTTTATGGGATTTGATGCCACATCCATCCCACTTTTATATAAATTTTAACATATAATTAATTTTTTTCAAGTGCTATTTTTTTGCAAAAGGCCGAAAAAAGGCGCTCCGAAGGGGTCTTCGGAGCGCCTTTTGACATCAAACCACAAGATATAGTATAAGAGCAGTTTTTGATACAGTACATCTATGGCCTATCAAAAACTGCCCTTTTTTAAAATTTTTTTATAAAAAAATAATGTTTTTAATTTTCTTACTCTTTTTCCTCCTGTTCCGACACCTTCTCCATATTCTGCATCACAGCTTCTGTTGATTGTTTCCGCATCTTAAGCCGAACCAGAACATCTGTTACAACTGCAAAAACCACCATGAGCAAAGATAGTACCTGGGATACCGGAACAGTTGTGCCGGGAAGAAACAGGGTATCAGTGCGGATACCTTCTATGATGAACCGTCCCAAGCCATAGCCAGCAAAATACAGCAGACACAACTCCCCATCAAATTTCTTGTGTTTCCGCCACAACAGGATCAACAAAAACACCAGCAGATTCCAGAGACTCTCGTAAAGAAAAGTGGGATGGACATTGATATAGTTCGCACCTTCTGGAATATGCGCGGCAATATTTGCCGTGATATCCCCCGCATCCCTGACCGCCGTAATCGGCAGCTGCATGGAAAACAGGCCGTTATAGTACTCGCCGAATACCTCCCGGTTCATAAAATTTCCCCAGCGGCCGATAGCCTGGCCCAGAATCAGTCCCGCCATGGCTGTATCCCCCATGAGCAGAGCATTCCGTTTCTTTACCCTGGCATAGACGAACAGGGTGATAAAGGCTGCGATGACAGCGCCGTATATGGCCAGGCCGCCCTGCCGAAAGTTAAAGACCCGCAGCGGATTTCCTTTAAACTCGGACCAGGAAAACAGAACATAATAGATCCGGGCGCCAAGGATGGAGAAAATCACAGCATACAGCGCAAAATCCCAGTAGAGTTCAGGATCCTGCCCCGAAACCTTTGCAACGTAGACCGCCGTCAGAATACCTGCGATCACTCCGATTCCAATGATCAACCCGTAAAAATACACCTCAAATCCAAAGATATGAAAGGAGGTGGGTACATTCTTCAAATAGATTCCCAGATTGGGAAATGCAATGTCTCCTGCGTTCATGTTTTGCAGCCTTTCTATACATTAAACCTGAATAAGATCACATCTCCGTCCTTCACCACATAGTCCTTTCCCTCGATGCCCACAAGTCCCTTTTCCCGGGCCGCAGCAAGGGAACCCTGCTCCAACAGATCCTTATAATTCACCACCTCAGCCTTGATAAAGCCTCTCTCAAAATCAGAGTGGATCTTACCTGCAGCCTGAGGCGCCTTCGTGCCGATCTTGATGGTCCAGGCCCTGGTCTCATCCTCTCCGGCGGTCAGGAAGCTCATCAGTCCCAGGATACGGTAGCTGGCACGGATCAGCTTCTCCAGTCCCGACTCGGACAGTCCCAGGTCCTCCAGAAACATGGCTTTCTCATCCTCCTCCAGCTCGGAGATTTCCTGCTCGATCTGGGCACAGATGACAAAGACCTCACTGTCCTCGCTCTGGGCAAGCTCCTTCACCTCCCCGACCATGGCGTTTGACGCTCCGTCATCTGCAAGATCCTCCTCCGCCACGTTGGCGGCATAGATCACGGGCTTGTATGTCAGCAGGTTAAACTCCTTCATAAGCGAAAGCTCGTCCTCATCCGAAAGCCCCACTGTCTTTGCAGGCTTTCCACTCTCCAGATGAGCCTTCACCCTCTCCAGAAGAGCTAACTCCTTTGCGTAGGTCTTGTCCATCCGAGCCGCTTTGGAAACCTTGGACAGACGTCTCTCCAAAACCTCCAGATCGGAGAAGATCAGCTCAAGGTTGATGGTCTCAATATCCCGCAGCGGATTGACGCTGCCGTCCACATGCACTACGTTGGCATCCTCAAAGCACCGCACCACATGTACAATAGCGTCCACCTCACGGATATTGCTCAAAAACTGGTTGCCGAGGCCCTCCCCCTTGGACGCGCCCTTCACCAGTCCTGCGATATCTACAAACTCAATGACAGCGGGAGTTACCTTCTTTGACTGATACATATCTCCCAGGAGCTTTAGCCGCTCGTCCGGCACTGCCACCACTCCCACGTTGGGGTCAATGGTGCAGAACGGATAATTTGCCGACTCCGCTCCCGCCTTTGTCAATGAATTAAAGAGTGTGCTTTTTCCCACATTAGGTAATCCGACGATTCCTAGTTTCATTTTATCCTAATCTCCTTTGATTTTTCCTTTATTTTATAGGGTTTTCGCCTTTCAGGGGTTTGGTTGCGTACCAATTTACGTACCAATCTTTAAACCACCTTGAGCGAGGCTGCAATTTTCTCGATTTCTTTGTGTTTTTCATCTTCTGTCGTGTGTACGTACAGATTCATTGTAATTCCGATGTTAGAGTGCCCGAGTATCGTCTGTAAAGTTTTCGGTTTCATACCGCCCTCGATACATCTTGTGGCAAAGGTATGCCGCAGTACGTGCATGGAGAATCTTGGAATCCCTATTTTGTCACACTGTTTAAACAACATGGTGTCATAGGTACTGTTTTTGACTGGCGTTCCCTTTCTGCACAGGAAAACAAACTCTGACCATTCCATTGGAATTACTTTGATCTCAAGATTCTTCTGCTTCTGTTTCCGCAGCATATCTATTGCTTCATCCGTCAATGGAATTGACCGATACCCCGATTTACTCTTGGGTTCTCCTATTCTCCATTCTTCGGTAGAGTGGCGATATTCCATAGAGCGGCTAATCGTCAGGGTGCGGTTATCAAAATCAACATCTGTCCATTTCAAACCTACAAGTTCTCCTGTCCTAAGCCCTGTCTGAAGCAAAAATCTGTATTGGTACTCGTATGCATTTCCCACGATTCCCCTTACAAATCTTTTCTGTTGCTCTAATGTCAGTGCTTCTTTCTTCTGCACAGGCTTTCCAATATCAGATTTCACCATCCCATTACAAGGATTTTTAATAATTACATCATTTTGATACGCATAATCAAGCATATTAAATAATGTTATCCTTGCCTGAT
>JAFLRN010000059.1:7880-16090 GCA_022511385.1 Acetatifactor sp. | reverse complement strand
GCTCCAACGGTCTGCCGGAAGGACATTGGCAGTGCTGGCCTGAATAAAGCATGGTGTGAAAAGTAATAATAATGTTGGAAACAAGCCCAAATAATATGAATATCAAATAAAGACAGTTGTTTTTTTCACACTTTTCGGATTTCAGCCCAGACATGGCAATGTTCCTCCGGCGGAATGTTAAAAACACGTCGTCACTTAGCGAGGTCCTATCGAGCTAGCTCTGTCATGCAGAGCTTGTGTCCGTGAGCGTGTTTTTCCAAGCGGAAGCGTGTCCGCCAGAGGAACATTGCCAAGGCTGGGCGTCACTCGCCAAGATACCTTCAAATCTTTCAATATATTAAATAGAACAAAAAAATACGATTTCCCTGTCAAAAAATGTTTCCCAACACTTCGAATATTTTTAATCCGCCTCCACATACTAAATGCGAATCCGACCACAGTCTCTGCACTGTTGGGAGGATTTTTGGCTCAGGCAGCAAAATGCTTATGATGCAGAATGGAGGAAATTATGGAAAAAATGAAAAAAGCTAAGGCAGGAGCCAGAAAGCTCCTGGCTATCGGTCTGGTACTTGCATTCATGTGCATGGCGACAGCTTGTACCACCGGTTCTAACAACGGCGACGGCTCCGGCAGTCTGGCTGACAACAGTGGCCAGACAAACTCCGGCAACACGATGGAAAACGGAAATAACGACCGTTACGCTTCCAATGGTAACAACGGTAGATACAACAACTCTGTGACCGAAGGAACTGACGGTGACAACGGTTCCCTGATAGGGGATGTGGGCAATGCCATCGGTGATGTGTTTGATGATGTAGGCAATGGTTTATCCGACCTTGGCAACGACATGTCAAACAACAGCTCCAATAATGGGACAAACGGTACCACAGGTACCAATTCTAACCGCTCTGCCACCTACGGCTCTACTGGTGGAAGCACCAGGAGCATTGGCACTGGCTATAGCAATAACACAAACGGCATGGCTGGCTCCGGTTCGAACGGAAGCACAGTAGGCAGCGGCAGCCCCGCATTCTAAACCAAAACAAAAGCAAGGCATTCAGGCTCCATCTCATCGGGGTCTGAATGCCTTGCTATTATCCTATCCCAAAACGTCCTCTATCACGTTGCTCATATCATACAATCCCGCGGGCCTTCCTGCCAGAAATTTCGCCGCCTGAACTGCGCCTCTTCCAAATACTGCCTTGGAATAGGCCGTGTGGGAAAAGGTAACCACTTCGTCCGTCCCGGCAAAAATGACATCGTGTTCTCCAACGATCGTGCCGCCACGGACTGCGCTGATACCGATTTCCTTCTCGGGGCGCTGTTGCCTCCTGCCGCTTCTGTCAAACACGTATTCATATGCACCGCCCAGCTCTTCGTTGATGGAATCCGCCAGAGCGAGTGCGGTACCACTGGGAGCGTCCAGCTTCAGATTGTGGTGTTTCTCCAGCACTTCAATGTCAAAGCCCGCAGGTGCCAACACATTGGAAGCCTTTTTCAGCAGCTTTAGTAGTAGATTGATGCCCAGAGACATGTTGGCAGACCGAAGAATCGCGATTTTTTTGGACGCATCTTCCACCTTTGCCAGCTGCTCCTTGCTCAGCCCCGTTGTACACAGCACGCAGGGCAGCCGCTTCTCCACACAATAATCTATCATCCGATCCACCACTGAAGCGGTGGAAAAATCAATGAGACAGTCCGCCTCCACGTCACATTGGGTAATGTCGGAAAAAACCGGGTAAGGATTGTGTCCATCATCCCTGGGGTCAATTCCAGCCGCCATCTCAAGCTCCGAATCCTCCGCGATCATCCCGCTGATGACCTGTCCCATTTTGCCATTACATCCATGCATGATTATTCTGACCATGTTTTTTCTCCAAATCAAAGTTTCTTATAAAATTCCATATTCCTGCATTGCTTTCTCGAGCCGTTGTACGTTTGCAGGCTCCATCTCCGACAGGGGCATCCTCAGAGTCCCGTCGATGAGTCCCATAAGCTCCAGGGCTTTCTTCACCGGGATGGGGTTCACCTCACAGAAAAGGGTGCCGCATAGCTCCATGGCACGCAGCTGCTCCTTCAGACTGCCCGCCACATCACCATCCAAGTATTTCTGGCAAATATCATGGGTCTGTCCGGGAGCTACATTGGCCAGCACGGAAATCACTCCGATGCCGCCCAGGGACATAATAGGTACAATCTGGTTATCATTTCCGGAATAAATGTCCACTGCGCCATCCGCAAGGGCTGCCAGCTTTGCGATCTGCGAAATATTATCGCTGGCTTCCTTCACGCCCACAATGTTTTCCACATCCTTACAGAGGCGCACCACCGTCTCCGGCAAAATGTTACATCCGGTCCTGGAAGGCACATTATAAAGCAGGATGGGCAGCTTTACGGAGTCTGCCACAGCCTTAAAATGCTGATACAGGCCGTTCTGGGTAGCTTTGTTATAATAAGGGCTTACCAGAAGCAGACCGTCCACTCCAATCTTCTCCGCTTCCTGGGAGAGATAGATTGCAGTCTGCGTACAGTTTGACCCAGTTCCAGCAACCACAGGCACCCTGCCGCCCACAGCTTCCGCACAGCACCGAATGACATCCAAGTGCTCCTCATGAGACAAGGTGGAGGATTCCCCGGTGGTTCCGCATACAATGATGGCATCCACGCCACCTTTGATCTGAAACTCCACCAACTCCTTTAATTTCTCAAAATCTACTTTTCCGTCCTTTTGCATGGGTGTGACGATGGCCACGCCTGCGCCTTTAAAAATTGCCATATTTTGCTCCTTCCTTCCGCCGGTGGGCGGTTTTATTTTTTATGTATAGATTGTTGTATTCCGCCTGGCCGGCTTGTTTCCGCCGGGCAGCCTTGTTTCTGCCGGGCAACCTCGCTATCGCTCGGTGATGCGGCATTCGCCGCATGTCGAAAAATATTTTCATTCACAGGCTCGTGCAAGCACGACCTGTGCATAAAAACATTTTTCGCGCCCGGCTCATTGCTCGCACAAAATACGCCGGCGTGGTATGCGCCGGCGAAGGTTCCTGTGGAAATGTCCTCTGATAGCGCCCCATTCGATGAACGAATGACAGTCATACAGCTCTTAACTGCATGCCCAAGGGATGACCTGCAGGACATCCTCCCTTTCGGCGTTTTCCCCTTTTCCATTCTCTCATCTGCGCCTGCCGCATCAAAAAAGGTACTCCTGAAAAACGCAACCTCTATCTCCCTAGGAAGGATACTCTCCTTCCTTTCTATTTTTAATTCATCTGCATCATAGCATTTTATCTGTTACGTGTCAATGGGTTTATTCCCAAACTTTATATTTCACGGTATCAATTTTTGAAACCTCGTCTGCCAGAATGCAGATTGAATCGGGCAGATTGATGCCAGTCAGGATAATGTCGGTGTCCTCCCGGCTCTCCAGAATTCCTTTCAGTTCCTCGCAGCCCACTATGTCCTTTTCCACAAGTCCCAAAACTTCATCCAGAACCAGCAGATTGCACTCTCCCGTAGCCAGCACCTTTCTGGCAAAGTTGATGCCGTTCTTGATATTTCCGATTTCTTCCTGTTTTTTATCCTCGGGAAGCTGTTCAAAATTTTCTCCGGATTTCTCAAAGCGGAACAGCTTGATATCCGGCTCCATCCGTTTCAGAAAATCAGAATCTTCCAGGCCTTTCCTCTTCAGGAACTGGATGATCACCACCCTCTTTCCCTCTGTTGCGGCTTGCACCGCTCGACCAATAGCTGCCGAGGATTTTCCCCTTCCCTCTCCGGAATAGATATATATGGAACCTTTTGCCATAATGCACCTCTCGTTGTGGTTCGGTAACAATTATCATTTCCTTTGCGCACATCGTACCACAATTTCCTGTATTTGGCAAATAAACAATTCTTAAGATTCTGTTTCCTCTTCCTCCACAAGCTCCAGCTTGCTCACTGAAACCTCAAAAGCTACACGCTTTTCCACATTCTCTTCGTCCAGTTTTTTCATATATTCGCGACTCTGAATCCTGCCCCATACGACACATCGCTCACCCACCTTAAAATTGTTTGCATAACGGGCGTTTCTTCCCCAACAAATACAAGGTATGTAATCGGACTTTCCGTAGGGGCGGTTCACTGCCAGCAACAGATCCGCTATCTCCCTTCCCAAGGGCGTCTTGCGGTAAATGGGCTCTTTGCAGATATATCCGTCCAAAAAAATCTGGTTTGTCTTGGAGCTCTCCTCCACCTCTTCGACAAAGCTGATCTCCCTGGCAAATACAGACAGAACCAGACGATTCCTGCGCTCCTCATGACGGTTGTAGGATCTGAACTGGCCAAGCACACAGATCAGCGATCCAATATAGTCCGCTGTCACATCCAGCAGGCGCTCCGATACCATAACAGGAATGGTATCATAACTCTCGCTGAGGCGCTTACATTTTACATCCATCATGTAAAAACCTTCACCATAAATCTGATGGCTGTAGGTAAATCCACTGACGATCTCCCCCATAACTGTTACCTGATTGTTTTCAATTACCTTGTCTGTCATTTTTCCTCTCCTTCTGCCGCTTTAACGGCTTGCAATCCAGGGGAATCCGAAGTATTCAGATTCCGAGGCTGAAGGCGTCTGCCGTCTGCCCTGTTCTCCCGTCTTGTGCTTAAATCTTTTTCCGATGACTCCACCGAAGGACAATCTTCCATGGATATAATCATTTATACTATATTTTCGGAGATTTTAGAACTGTTTTTCATCGCGTAAATTGCCATAATTCGCCATATTCTCTTTTTTAATTATACTTTTTGGCACATAAAAATCAACACAAATTTTTAAAAACTCCGATGCTTGCGCCTTATTCCAAATAGTGCTATACTATTACAGTTTAAAAATGGATATAACTTTTTATCGACAAAAAATCTGGAAAGGATAATCAATAATGAGACAAAGAAGAGAAGACGTAAGGAACGTTGCTATCATCGCCCATGTGGACCATGGCAAAACCACCCTGGTGGATGAGCTTCTGAAACAGAGTGGTGTGTTCCGGGAAGGTCAGGAGGTTGCTGAACGGGTCATGGACTCAGGCGATATCGAACGCGAGCGCGGTATCACTATTTTGTCAAAAAATACAGCTGTTATGTATAAAAATACCAAGATAAATATCATCGACACTCCCGGTCACGCTGATTTCGGCGGTGAGGTAGAACGGGTCCTCAAGATGGTGAATGGTGTTATCCTTGTCGTGGATGCTTTTGAAGGCGCAATGCCACAGACCAAATTTGTGCTGCGCAAAGCACTGGAGTTGAAACTGCCAGTCATCGTCTGCATTAACAAGATCGATCGTCCTGAAGCCCGGCCCGATGAAGTCGTGGACGAAGTGCTGGAGCTGTTCCTGGAGCTGGATGCTGATGACTCCCAGTTAGACTGCCCCTTCGTCTATGCTTCTGCCAAAGCCGGTATCGCCTCTATGGATGCTGGACAGCCCGGCACAAGCATGGAACCTCTGTTCGAGAGTATCATAGACTATATCCCCGCCCCCGAGGGAGATCCCGATACGGGCACCCAGGTATTGATCAGCACCATCGACTACAACGAGTACGTGGGCCGCATCGGCGTGGGCAAAGTAGATAACGGCTCCATCAAAGTAAATCAGGAGGTGATCATCTGTAACCATCATGAGCCCGACAAGCAGCTTCGTGTGAAGGTCAGCAAACTCTATGAATTCGACGGTCTGAACAAGGTGGAGGTGAAGGAAGCCGGCATTGGCTCCATCGTTGCCATCTCCGGCATAAACGATATCCACATTGGGGATACCCTGTGTTCTCCCGAGAAAATAGAACCCATTCCTTTCCAGAAGATCAGCGAGCCGACCATTGCCATGCAGTTTATGGTGAATGACTCTCCTCTCGCAGGCCAGGAAGGAAAATATGTGACCAGCCGCCACATCCGCGACAGACTCTTCCGGGAGTTGAACACGGATGTTTCCCTGCGGGTGGAGGAGACGGATACCACGGAATGCTTCAAGGTTTCCGGCCGCGGCGAGCTTCACCTCTCCGTTCTCATCGAAAACATGCGAAGAGAGGGTTATGAATTTGCCGTCAGCAAGGCTGAGGTATTATACCGTACGGATGAAAACGGAAAACGCACAGAACCCATGGAACTATGTTATATTGATGTTCCCAACGAATTTTCCGGTGCTGTCATCGAAAAGCTGGGACAGAGAAAGGGAGAATTGAAAAACATGGGCAGCATATCCGGCGGCGTCTATACCCGCCTGGAATTCTCTATCCCTGCAAGGGGATTGATCGGCTACCGTGGAGAGTTTCTGACGGACACTAAGGGGAACGGTATCATGAACACCGTTTTCGACGGTTATGCGCCTTACAAGGGCGATATTCAGTACCGCAAACAGGGCTCCCTGATTGCCTTTGAAGCAGGCGAGGCCATCACCTACGGCCTCTTCAACGCTCAGGAGCGCGGTACTCTCTTTATCAGTCCCGGTGAAAAGGTTTACGCCGGCATGGTGATTGGTCAGACCGGCAGAAGCGAAGATATAGAGGTCAATGTCTGCAAAAAGAAACAGTTGACAAACACCCGCTCCTCCAGCGCAGACGAAGCGCTGCGGCTGACGCCCCCCAGAATTCTTTCCCTGGAACAGGCCCTGGATTTTATCGACACTGACGAACTGCTGGAAGTGACTCCAGGCAGTCTGCGCATTCGCAAAAAAATTCTGGATCCCACTCTCAGAAAGAGGGCTGCCATGCGCAAATAGCACCGGAATGACTCAATGATCCAGCATGGTCTCAATAAATATTCCGTACCCCTTGGTGCTATCCTGAACCAGCACATGGGTCACGGCTCCTATGATCTTCCCGTTCTGAACAATGGGACTGCCGCTCATGCCCTGGACAATACCGCCGGTAATGGCCAGCAGCTCAGGATCGGTGACTGTGAGTTCAATTCCCCGGTTTACATTGTCGTGGTCCAAGTGCACTGCGGTGATTTCCACATCGTAGTATTTAGACTCATCCTCCACTGTGCAGAGTATCTGGGCCGGTCCCTTTTCAATTTCCTGTTTCAGACCGATGGGTAAGGCATCCTGAACTCCCAGGTTTAACGCCTTTTCGTTACAGACCCCGAAAATCCCTTTGACGCTGTTGCTGGTAATGGCTCCCAGAATATTTTCATCCGAGTACACGATCATCCCCGTCATCTCCCCGGGATTGCCATCCTTTCCCTTTTTGATATCAACAATACTTGTCTGGTAGAGAGTGCCATCCTCCATCTGCATCAGGGTGCTGGTATCAACATCATTGATTCCATGGCCCAGCGCACCGAAATTACCCTCACTGTCAATGTAGGTCATGGTGCCCACACCCTGGGCATTGTCCCTGACCCATACACCGATTTTATAATCGCCGTTGGCATCCTGAACGGGCGTCACATCCACATTCATAGTCTCGCCGCCCCGCTCCAGTGTCAATGTGACGACTGCGCCCTTGCTTTCTTCAATCAATCGGACAAATTCTTCCTTTTCTGTTACACTGTGGCCGTTGACACAGCGGATATAATCTCCTGACTTCAGCACATATCGTCCGGGGCAATAGCTGGCTCCGTCATGTCCTTTAAATTCTCCCGTTCCGATTACCAATACGCCGTCAGTCTTAACATATATACCGATGGGTGCGCCCACAGGAATCAGGGATTGATCCTGAATAACCTGGATATTGACCTCTTTAAAGGGCAGAAAACCAAACAGCTTCACCATCATCCGATAGTTGGCTTCCTGAGAAGTCTTAAGCGTTACTGTCTTACTCAGATCGATCTCGACGGCCCCGGCAGGGATATTGCTCTCACCGTTCTCACTGACGCTGACAATTTCCGCCGCTGCAGGCACGCCAAGATAGAAGGACTGCTCCTGGTCGGCCCTGACGTTTAGCACTGAAGGAATACTGCTGTCTATCTGATAATAGAGGGCAGCCGTCAGCGCAGTAAAGCTGAATAGCAGCGCCAGACAGAGACTAAATCTGTATATTTTCAGCCGCTTTGTCCTCTTTTTCCAGTTCTGCAGGAGGATAATGACATCCTGCCCTGCCTGTTCTATGATTTGGTCGTTATTGTCTGTTTGCTGCTTCATGTACACACACTCCTACTAGTTTGCTGAATTGGTGTTAGTCACGTTCAGCACACGCCCATTCGCGTGTGGCTGACGCTAGTCACGTTCAGC
>JAFLRN010000059.1:0-7780 GCA_022511385.1 Acetatifactor sp. | reverse complement strand
ACACGCCCATTCGCGTGTGGCTGACGCTAGTCACGTTCAGCACACGCCCATTCGCAAAGCCGCGCCCTTGGCGCTCTCCGCCGCCTCTGGCGGCTATCTTTGCTCATAACCGGGCGTTCCCTCAGACGCGCCAGTCATACGAAAATTCGTGCAAGCCCGATTTTCGTATGACCGTCACGTCTGGCTGAACTGTTTGAAGTATATTATTGACAGTGTGTGTACTTTTTAAACCTTTATTAAATTGTTTCTATAATCCCAAATTATTCATTTGTTTTTTTATAAGCCAGGGCCTGGGAGCGCATTTCGCGGGCGTTGGTCAGGGCTGCTTCTGTGAGAGCGTCGCTGCCCAGAAGTCTTGCCAGTTCACCCAGACTGTCCTCACTGGCCAAACACCGGATATCCGTAATGGTGTTGTCCTCCGTGCTGCTCTTTTCGATGACGAAGTGGCTGTCAGCCATTGCCGCGATCTGGGGCAGATGGGTGATGCAGATCACCTGTGTGCTCCGAGCTACAGTATTTAGCTGCTCAGATACTTTCCAGGCTGTCCTGCCGCTGATTCCCGCATCAATCTCGTCAAAGATCAGCGTCCCGATCACATCCCGGCCCGCCAGAACGGTTTTGATCGCCAGCATGACCCGGGACAGCTCGCCGCCGCTGGCTACCTGGCTCAAAGGCATTAGGCTTTCACCCGGATTGGTGGAGATCAGAAACTCCACATCATCATATCCCCTGGCAGTAACGGTCTGCTCTGGCCGCACAGCGATTTCAAACTCTACCGTCAGAAAATTCAGCTGCTTCAGTGCTTCCTTCAGCTGGGCGGCAAGTGCTTTTGCATTCCTGACACGTATGGCGGACAGCCTTCCACAGGCGTCCAAGAGCTGCTTTTCCGTATCATTCAGCTTTTGTTTCAGTTTCTCCATATATGTGTCGTAATCCGTGAGTTTTTCCAACAGCTGCTGTCTTTCTTCTCCGTATTGAAGTACTGCCTGAAGCGTTCCTCCGTACTTGCCCTTTAGGTGGTTCAAGGTATTCAGGCGCTCCTCCACCTTGGCGAAATCCTCTCCGTCAAACTCACAGTCGTCCATATATTCCGACAAATCCCGGTTATAATCCGATAACAAACTATCTATCTCTGTCAGTTGTCCCTCCAGCTCCTCCAGCTTCGTATCATACATGGAGACGCCCCGCAGGGCCCTGAGAGCACGGCTCAGCGCGCCGCTTGCACCGCTCTCAAAATCACCGCCGGTATACTGGTAGCTTTCCGTCAACCCCTCCATGATACGCTTGCTGTTCGTCATCAGGCGATAGCGCTGCTCTAACTCTTCGTCCTCCCCGGGGACAAGCTTTGCCGCCTGGATCTCCTGCCACTCAAACTCCGCCAGAGACTGTTCCTTTGCCTTTTCTGTCTCATCCATAGCCTCGGACTGAAGCTCCCTGCGCAGCTTACTTAACTGTGTGTAGAGCTGGTCCACCACCTCCGCAGCGGCGAGAAGTTCCTCCCCGCAATAGCTGTCCAGAATCTCCAGATGGTTCTTCTTATGCAGCAGAGACTGATGCTCATGCTGTCCGTGAATGTCCAGCAATAACTCTGCCAGCTCCTTCACCTGCTTTGCGGTAACGGTCTCCCCATTGATCCGGCAGGTACTCTTTCCCACCTGCAGCTTTCTGCTGATAATGAGCGTTCCGTCCTCCAGCGGCTCCAGTTCCATCTTTAAAAGCTTGTCTCGCACTTTGGGATCGTCCTCCGAAAAAATCAGTTCCACCAGTGCGCTCTCAGCGTCTTTTCGCAGCATTTCCTTCTCAAATTTTCCCCCCAGCGCCAGGTTGACGCTTCCGATCAGCAGGGATTTTCCTGCGCCTGTCTCACCGGTGAGGATATTTAAGCCCGGCCCAAATTCCACTTCCGTCTCTTGGATAAGCGCTAAATTTTTCACATGTATACTTTGCAGCATCCTTCCTCACATTCTGCCGTTTCATCGGCTCTATGCCTTCTCCTGTGCGCGCCGCCCCTGCGCGTCTTTTTTATCTGTCAAGCAGTTCCTTCAGCTTCTCCGACAATGCGTCAGCCTCCTCCCGGCTCCTCGCCGCTACAAAGATGGTGTCGTCCCCCGCGATACACCCCACCACCTCCGGCAGATTCAGGGAATCCAGCGCAGCAGCCACCGCCATTGCCATCCCTGATGCCGTCCGCATCACAAGCAGATTCTGCGCCGTCTCCATGGCTACAAAGCCATCCCGCAGCACCCGTATATACCGATCTTCCATCTGTGGAGTATTGTCAGGCATGGAAACATATTTTTGCCTGCCGCCCGGCACAGATACCTTGGACAGCTTCAACTCCCTGATATCCCTGGAGACAGTGGCCTGAGTCACCTTGAATCCCCGCTGCCTCAGTATCTCGGCCAGTTCCTCCTGGGTGTCCACATCTACCTTCCGAATAATTTCCAGTATGATTTCCTGTCGCTTCTTTTTCATGCTTGCTCCCATCTACCTTCTCTGGCAGGCACTCACACCTGCGTCAAGAGTCAGTCCGCCATCTTTTTGTGAAGCACCTCCAAAAAGCTCACTCTGTTTAACTGAATAAACTCGGTGCTCTTTTCCGATTTCACAATCCGCATTCGGTCACCTGTCCGCAGGGGAATCACATGTCTTCCGTCAAAATTGGCCTCCACAGTCTGCGTTCTGTCCTCTCTCCCCTGGAGGATCTCAATATCCACCACATCCTCCGGCGACAGGATAATGCTTCTCTGATTCAGTGTATGGGGGCAGATAGGCGTCACCAGTATCAGCTTTGCCTTTGGCTCCACCAGCGGCCCTCCGGCGGACAGATTGTAGCCTGTGGAACCGGTGGGAGTGGTCACGATAACTCCGTCCGCATCATAATCATGAAGAAATTGACCATTCACGTAAATGTTGAACTTGATGATCTGCAGAGAGCCGCTTCGGGAGATCACAATGTCATTCAGCGCCCAGCCCTCCTCTGTCCGGCCCTCCGGCAAAAATGCCGTCCCCTTCAGCATCATCCGGCTTTCCTGCTGGTAATCGCCGGCGATCAGCCGATCCAAGGCTTCCTCCAGACCGTCCGGCTCAATTTCCGTCATATATCCAAGAGTACCCAGGTTGACACCGATAATGGGAATATTCAAACGTCTGGCGTCCCTGGCTGCCTGCAGCACCGTGCCGTCTCCGCCCAGCACCACCATACAGTCCACATCCCCGGAAACTGCCTGGAGAACGTCTTCTCTGTCGTCCGTCCCCTGCTTCTCCCGCCATCTGCTCTCGTCCGCCCAAACTGTGACGCGCTGTCCCTTGGTCTCCAGATATTCCCGGATATGACCGGTGGTAGACAAGTTTTTATCCTTATGAGTGTTGGTATATATCAAAAAATGCTTCATACTGCCTCACATTCTGCCAGAATCCTCAGATAAAGTAATCAAACAGTACTTTCAAACAATTGTTCTTAACCCCTGGGTTCTTCATCTATGATTTCTCAACATCCAATACCTTCTTATGACGAAGCAGACATTCGATGGGATAACTCCACTGTCTCTTGAATGCGCTGCGTCCATTCCGGCGTGCAGGACAGTCCCGTTCTCCCCTGTATCATTTCCCGGAGCCTGTCCTCAGCCCCGCTCTCTGTCAGCTCATGCACCGCCTGCTCCGGTTCCCGGTCCTTGCGCAGATACAGCAGATATTCTATATTGCCCTCCGGGCCCCTGATGGGGGAATAATCCAGGTCCAGCACTTCAAAGCCAATGCTGTCCGCATAGTCCACGATCTTGGCAACTACCTCCCGGTGCACACCGGACTCTCTCACCACGCCGTTTTTTCCCACCTTCTCCCGGCCCGCCTCAAACTGGGGCTTCACAAGACATACCATCTCTCCGCCGCATTTCAGCAGATTTCTGGCAGGAATCAGAATCTTGGTCAGGGAGATGAACGATACATCCACACTGGCAAAATCCAGATCATCCTGGATGTCCTCCCTGCGCATATAGCGAAAATTTGTCTGCTCCATGCAGACGACCCTCTCATGGTTTCGCAGCTTCCAGGCAAGCTGCCCTCTCCCAACATCCACAGAATAAACCTTTGCCGCGCCGTTTTGCAGCATACAGTCCGTAAAACCCCCGGTGGATGCTCCAATATCCATGCATACACTCCCCTCCAGGGGAAGAGGCCATTTTTCCACTGCCTTTTCCAGCTTCAGTCCTCCCCGGCTCACATATTTCAGGGTATTGCCTCTTACCTCCAGCTGAAGCCCCTCCTCGGCAAAGGATGTCCCTGCTTTGTCCTCCTTCTGACCATTTACATAGACATTGCCTGCCATAATAACAGCTCTGGCCTTCTCCCTGGACTCCGCATAGCCCCGCTCCACCAGGAGCACGTCCAAACGTTTCTTCATATTCGAACCTTTTTATTTTCCAAAAGATCACAGATGCGCCGGGTGACGCTGTCTGCATCAATTCCTATTTCCTGCTTCAAAAGCTCCACATTGCCGTGCTCCACATAGGCGTCGGGGATACAGATATTCAGACAGCGGTTTTGAAAACCGCTCCTGTTCATAAAGTCCAGGACCTTCTCCCCATAGCCACCGCTTGCCACATTCTCCTCCATGGTTACGATGAGTGCATGCATCCGGCAGGCCTCCGTGACGGATTCCTCGTCGATGGGTTTTACAAAACGGGCATTGATCAGGCTGACCCCATAGCCTTTGGCCTTCAGGGCATCTCTGACGCTCTCCGCCGTCTTTACCATACTGCCCACCGCAAAAATCGCAATTTCCCACTCCCTGTAGATCCATTCCGCCCTTCCAAGCTCAATGGGTGCCCGGTAATCCTTAAGCCCTGCATAGGCTGCGCCCCTGGGGTAACGGATGGCAACAGGCGCCGACAGATTCACCGCAAACTTCATCATATCCGACAGCTCCCACTTATTCTTTGGCGCACAGATATGCATGTTGGGAATGCCGGAGAGATATGTAAAATCAAAAATTCCCTGGTGGGTCTCCCCGTCGCTGCCCACCAGACCGGCCCGGTCAATGGCAAACACCACTGGCAGATTCTGGATGCAGACATCGTGAAGAATCTGGTCATATGCCCTCTGCAGGAAAGAAGAATACACTGCCACAATGGGCCGCAGTCCCCCCGCTGCCAGACCTGCAGCAAAGGTCACCGCATGTTCCTCCGCAATGCCGACGTCAAAAAAACGGTCAGGATACATATTATGAAAACGTTTCAGCCCCGTGCCGTCCGGCATAGCGGCCGTGATAGCCACAATCCGCTCATCCCTGGCTCCCAGCTTACACATGACAGTGGAAAAAATATCAGTGTAATTGGCAACGGTTCTCGGTTGGGATGGAAGCCCCGTCTCAATATCAAAAGGTTCCGCGCCGTGAAATCTGGCGGGATGACGCTCCGCCGGCAGATAGCCCTTGCCCTTCTGGGTCTGAGCATGGATCAACACAGCTCCCTTCACCCTTTTTGCCTCATTGATCACTTTCACCATACCGCCAACGTTATGGCCGTCCACGGGCCCCAGATAAGTGATGCCCATATCCTCAAAGAACATGCCCGGGATCACCAGCTGTTTAAAGCTGTTTTTGGCCCTTCGGATGCCGCGGATCGTGCTGTCTCCGCCCCGTTTGGTGTTTCGCAGCGCGTTGTAAATACCCTCTTTTAAGTCCAGGTAACCCGTGGCAGTACGAATATTGTTCAAATATTTGGATACTCCTCCCACATTCTCAGAGATGGACATATTGTTGTCGTTCAGGATGATAATAAAGTTCGTTTCCAACCGGGCAGCGTTGTTCAGTGCCTCATATGCCATTCCTCCCGTGATGGAGCCGTCTCCGATCACGGAGATAACCGTGTTCTTCTCCCCTTTCAGGTCCCTCGCCTTCACCAGGCCTAATCCCGCTGATATGGAAGTAGAACTATGACCGGTATCAAACACGTCACAGTCACTTTCTTCTCTCTTGGGAAAACCGCTGAGACCGTGAAATTGGCGCAGATGATCAAAGCCGTCCTGGCGGCCGGTCAGAATTTTGTGGGTGTAGGATTGATGCCCAACATCCCAGATGATTTTGTCCTCCGGAAGAGTCAAAGCCAGATGCAGAGCCATAGTCAGCTCCACCGCTCCCAGATTGGAGCCCAAATGCCCACCCGTAACACTAATCTTCTGAATCAAAAAATCGCGAATTTCCTGGGCCAGCTGGTCATATTCCTCACGCTTGATCTTTTTGATATCATTTGCCTGCCGAATGCTTTCCAATAGCATAATCTTTATCCTCTATTTGCGCCTGTGGATCAGCGTTATGATCAGCTGTTCCAAAAACTCATGCTCTCCCTTAAAGTTTTTCAGAAGCTCCACTGCCTCTTTTGAAAACAGCGCCACATCCTCTTTTGACTGTTCCAACCCATGCAGCGTCACATAGGTCTGTTTGTGGTTCTCCTGGTCACTGCCCACGGGCTTTCCGAGCTCCTTACTGTCTCCCACCACATCCAGAATATCATCCTGTATCTGAAAGGCAACCCCTAAATCCTCCCCACATTTCTCCAAGGCCTGAACCTGCTCTGGGGAGGCCCCTGCCAGAATAGCCCCTATTGTCAGGGAAGCCTGAATCAACGCAGCGGTTTTATACTGGTGAATAAAGAGAAGCTCCTCTCCCGTCACAGGACTCTCCTGAGTTTCAGCCTCTATATCAACAGTCTGACCGCCGATCATACCGTAGATGCCGGCTTTTCGGGCGAGGACTTCCAATGCGCCTGCCACCCTGCTCATGGCTTTGGGGTCCGCCTGATTCACTCTGCCAAAAGCCTGCAGGGCAGTCTCAAAGGCCAGATTCAAAAGACCATCTCCCGCCAGGATCCCCATGGTCTCGCCGTACACCTTCCAGGTAGTCTCCCGGCCTCTGCGGTATTCGTCGTTATCCATGGCAGGCAGATCGTCGTGAACCAGGGAATAAGTGTGTATCATTTCAATCGCCGCAAGAAAGGGTTCAATCTCGCAACCCTCTCCGCCGCACATCCGATAGGATTCCAGCATCAGCATGGGACGCAGTCTCTTTCCCCCTGCCAGAACGCTGTAATTCATGGCCTGAATCACTGTTTTCTGTAAACCTTCCTCAACCGGGAGAAATTCTTTGATAATACGGTCCAGTTCCTCCGTCTTTTCCCGTAGTAAGTCATTAAACTTCTGTGTCTCCATGATCCAGCTCCTCCAGTTCTCCTGTTTCGCTAAGTTTCAGTACTTGTTTTTCCACTTTATCAATCTGGTCATTGCATTGTTTTAAAATCTGCATACCCAAAGTGTAGGCTTTGAAGGCATCTTCCAGAGGAAGGTCATCCTGTTCCAGCTGCTCGATGGTTTCTTCCAAGCGTTCAAAATTCTCTTCTAACGTGAAATCTTGTTTTTCGTCGCTCATATTTCCTCTTTTCTCTCATTTTACAAAAGTGTTCCTACGATAAAATGGAATGTATATGTTATTCATTACCATTTCTTTACACTTCCACTCTTCATCTAAAACACAATATGTTTCAGTAGTATCAAGAACCACATCGTCAAAACCAACTGCTTTATAGCAGTAGTAAGCTGGAAGGTTATTCTCAAAAACGCCCAATGACGTCCGTTTAGCACCATATATTTCAAATACAAATTTAAGTCCCAATCGAAGCATCTCTTTTCCATAGCCTTTTCCACGCTTGTCAGGATCAACAATAACAAATCCAAAACGCAGTTCATCCAGTGATTCATTTGGATTTCTCAATGTAAAAAAGCCAAC
>JAFLRN010000058.1 GCA_022511385.1 Acetatifactor sp. | reverse complement strand
ATTTTACAAGATTTTTTATCTCTTGTCTACTTTCTTTTACAATTATTTTTTTCCCAGTGGTAAGTGTGATCACCGTATCCGGCGTTTCTTCCACAACTTCGAACAGATGAGGGTTTACGAGAATCTTTACCCCGTTTAGTTTCGTTACTTCAATCATACAGTAACCTCTGAGTATATGTAAGTAATTTAGGGGAACGGAAATCCGCTCCCCTATTGTTTTACCATATATACGGTCTCATTGCAAGAAAAAACTGTAATTTCATGCTGTTAAAAAATGGTCAAAGCTTAACGCTTCAGATTTGTCAGCTCTTCCAGCAAGGTGTCGGACACGGTGATGATACGGCTGTTAGCCTGGAAACCACGCTGGGTGGTAATCATCTCGGTAAACTCTGAGGACAGGTCCACATTACTCATCTCCAGCTGGCCGGTGGACATATAGCCACCGTTTGCGGTGATATCTACGCCGATACCGTCAAACTCACCGGAGTTCATGGTAGCGGAGTACAGGTTATCGCCGCTCTTCTCAAGACCGGATGCGTTCGCAAAGGCTGCGGTGGCGATCTGGCCAAGGAGTCTTGTCATACCGTTGTCATAGCTTGCATAGATCATACCGTCACGCTGGATGGACACGCCGATCATGTCGCCCAGACGGCGTCCGGAACCCACTCCCCGGGAATTGGGGTCGTTGCTGCCGCTGGTGGCGCCGATGGTGGAGGTACCCTTGTTGTTCATGGAGGTTATCTCGGAGAAGTTGATGGTGATATCCGAGAAGTATCCGCCCAGGGAGGACAGATTCAGCATTGCATCCGTCATGGTCTTCTGGCCGTTGATGCCTGAGAACAGACCAGTGTTGGTGTCGAAGGTGATGAGCACGCCGTCAAAGAGACGGCCTACGGTGTCAAACTCTGCCACTTCATCATCGGCAAGATTTTCAAAGGTGGGAAGCGTCATTGCTTCACCGTACAGCTTTTCAGCGCCGCCGCTTATTGCTAAATTATTTATCAGCTCCTGCATGGAGAGTCCCGGTGCAGCCGGAGTTAGCACAGTCGTACCATCCGTGTCGATCTCTGCAGGCGC
Source organism: Acetatifactor sp. (assembly GCA_022511385.1). Taxonomy (GTDB): domain Bacteria; phylum Bacillota; class Clostridia; order Lachnospirales; family Lachnospiraceae; genus Acetatifactor. Next base: position 15,123 of record JAFLRN010000058.1, on the reverse strand, counting down.
GTCAACCAGCAGATTTAAGAAGTCCTCCGTAGAGCCCTGGTAACCGTATGCTTTGGCAATGGCATCCAACTGATCCTGCACGGTCTTGGTATTTGTAATCTCTGCATTGGTAGTCTTGTCATTATATTTCAGGTCACTCTCTTCAGACAGATCCTTCAATACAGCACCTGCGGTGCCATAGCCGGTATACATCGTGTTCAAGTCAGCTAAAAGCTCACCTGTATTTTTGTCATACAGCTTACCTGCATTCCATTCATAATTGGTGCTGTCAAAGGACACCTTACCAGCCTTCGTCTGAGTCCTGCTGGCGTCGCCGAACAGCACGCCATCTCCCAAATCTATCTCATTGCCCGCCTCATCCAGAATCTTCTCCAGCTCCAGGCTGTACTGATCCGGATTGTCGGACTGTCTGAACACAAATCTTGCAGTGTACTCATAACCACGGGCATCATAGAAGTTCAGGTTAACAACCCTACCGTTCACGCTGGTCACGTCAGTATCGTACTTATCAATGATACCAGCCATATGTGCTATCGAGGTAGCCTCAGGGGGATATGTCATATTAGCTGTGCTCATAATGCGCAGTGCAGTGACAGTATCCTTGTGGATATTGCCGGTCTCAGGGTCCACCTGCCAGCCCATCACGTTGTAGCCGGTGCTGGTCATTGCCAGGTTACCTGCGGCATCAACATAGAAAGAGCCGTCTCTTGTAAAGAAGTTCTCCAGACCGTTATTCACCACGAAGAAGTTTTCACCGGTGATCATGATGTCAAAGGGGTTGCCTGTGGACTGGGCGGAACCCTGTCCTGTGATATTGATATTGATGGCGCCTGATTTTACACCCAGACCGATCTGTCTTGCGTTGACGCCGGCGAGGCCTGTAGTAGCGTTGGGGCCGCTGGCTCTTTGGGTGGTCTGGCTCATCAGTTCGTTGAATACGATGGAGCTTGCCTTAAATGAAGTTGTATTGACGTTTGCGATGTTGTGACCTATTACGTCCATCTTGGTCTGGTGGGTCTTCAATCCGGCCACGCCAGAGTAAAGTGATCTCATCATAGTGCTTGTTCCTCCTTATAGGAACGGAGCGGGCCTCTCTCTGTCATTCGAGAGACCATAACCTCCTTGTAAGGTCCGGCTATATAATAACCGCTCCGTTAATATTGGTGAATATGTTTTCAGTTGTCTCCGTGCTGTCCATTGCAGTGACTACCGTCTGGTTTGGCACATTTACAATAAATGCCAGCTGATCCACGATCACAAGGGATTCTCTGATTCCCTTCTGCCCCGCTTTCCGGGCTCCGTCATTCAGCCTCTCCAGCTGTCCTTCGCTCAGTTCAATGTTACGGTCGCTTAACCGTCCCAGAGCGTGTTTGGAAAATCTTAAGTTCCCGCCTGTCTCCTGGGTGGTCTTCCGATCCAGGATCTGCTGGAAGGAAAGTCCTTCAAAAGTCTTCAGGGTTTCCGCTTTCTTTGCGCTCCCCAGATATCGGTCAGTCAGCTGCTCAATAGAAAGGTATGCTTTGTTCTGAACATCCATTTTCCTCAAGCCTCCGCCATACTTATTCGGCACCCTCCGTGCTGCCGTTCTTCTCATCATCGCCGTCTGCGTCGCCGTTTCCGTCAGTTTCATCGCCGCCGTTTACGCTTCCGCTTCCAGCAACATTCTCATCACCGTCGCCTGGATCCTCCACCTTGTTCCCGTTTTCGTCCAGGCCTGCTGCTGCATAAACCTGTTTCAATTTCTCCACATACTTCTTATAACGATCCACAGTATCCTTTGCCAGGAAGCCTTTCTCGTAGTCGCTCATGCCCTCGTAGATCTCTTTCAGCTCCTCAATATCCTTCGCGTCTGTCATGTCTACGCCGCCAAGTACAGGAAGCTTATTCAACTTAACGCTGAATTCCAACGCCTTGTCATAAGCAGCCTGGTAGGTCTTGTCAACTACAGTATCCAGATCGTCAATGGAATAAAGCTCATCATCAATAGCCAGATAAGCCTTTCCGTTCTCAAACACAACATAATCAACCTGACCTCTGATGTACTTCGTGTCACCGGAAGAAGTAGTGGTTTTGATATAAACCTCCTGTCCAACCAGAGACGAAGCTCTCTGAAGTTCCATGGTCGCAGCCATGTTCTGTATCTGTTCCACCTGTGAAAACTGTGCATACTGGGAAATGTACTCGGTATTGGAAGTAGGTTCCAAAGGATCCTGATATCTCATCTGAGCTACCAGAAGCTGCAGGAATGCTTCTTTATCCATGCCACTTGTACTTCCGGATTTTTTCGCTAAAGAATTCTGTGATTCCGTCTCAACAATCTTTCCGTGTTCAACGGGTGCTACTAAAGCCATTTGCATTCTCCTTTCTCTTACTTTTTCGTTACGTTTTTCTTACGCGGTGTAATCCACCTGGCTGCCGCTCGCCGCCATCATCTCGGCTGCCAGCGCATCCTCTTCCTCCAGATTCTCCATCTCAAGAGAATCGTTCAGATTGATTCTTCTGGTTCTTGTTCTTCTCGCCGACGGGTTCTGCTCCTGAGCGCCGCTCTGTCCTCTGCCCTGATCCAGATTTCTCTCGAAGGCATGTGACTGGACAGTGACTTCAATGGCCTCTACCTTTACGCCCTGCTGCTCAAAGCTCTCTTTCAGCTGGACTATCTGACCCTCCAGCGCAGCCTTTACTGCCTCGTTCTGGGCAATGAAGTTCGCTGTTACCATGCCTGCCTTGGAAGCGATTTGAATATGAAGGCTTCCCAGGCTCTCGGGATGAAGCTGCATCTCAATACTGGAAGTATCGGCCTTTACCTGAATTCTCATGTAATCCATGATCTGGCGCATGATATCCTGGGTATCTGTACCCGATACATTGGACATTACTGCCGTCTCCTGCACCGGGGTGCTGAACTGGCTCTGGAACTGCTCTGTCCTGAAGTCCTGTGCAAACATGTGATGATGTTCGCTCTTATTGGGCTCGCTCTGCTTTCTCTCGGCCTCCTGGCCGGACTGGCTGTCATTCTCCTCAGTTGGCTGGCTCTCCAGCGTTTCCGCCACGGACTGCTGTGCCTGCGCCTGTACATCCTCGGTTCCCACGGACATTTCATCCTCGGATTTTGCCTGCAATGCATCCTCAGTCTCCACGACCACTTCCACGGAAACCTCATCCAACACAGGTTCCTCCGCAGTTTCCGGCCGAATTGCCGTCTGCAGTTGTTCAGGATTTAAACCGGTCTCCTGCCCAGCTTCCTGAATCAGCTCTTCCAGACTGGTCATCAATTCCTGATAGTTCTCATAGAGTTCGCCGTTTGTGACCAGCGCAGTGGCATCCTGAGCTCCTCCAAGCTGCAAGAGCAATGCTCCCAGCTTTCCCTGGTCCAATACATCCAAGCCGTCCATTCCGAGCTCCTGCATCGTGCCCTCAAGCTCTTCCAGACTGATGCCAAAAGTGTCTGCAATCTGCTGCATCAGATCCGCCGCTGCTGTTCCCAGCACCTCCATGACCTCCTCCAGCTTCTCAGCGGGAATTTCATCTGGCTCCTGCAGGGTTTCTTCACCTTCCGCGGGCTTTGGGTCCGACACTCTCTCCCTGTGGGCATCTTTCGCCTTCAGAGAATCACCGGGTGTCTTCTTCACAGCCGCCTGGGACTTGTCAGGCTGGGAATCAGCTGTTCGGCTTTCCCCTTGGTTTCTGTCTGTGTGGCCGTTGAGCACCGTCTGGAATCCCTTGTCTGCGGCTGTCTTTGCGCTGCCGCCCACCGCCGATGCCAGGCTGTTCAGAACAGAACCTACATCCTTTACAGGTGTACTTGTCATTTCTGACCTCCTTTCTTCAGTTTTCAATGTACTGTTGGAACATTTATTGAAAAACTCTCCGGCAGCCAGGCCGCCTTTGAAATTCTTCCCAAACCTTCTCACATGTTTGTATCGGCAAAAGCTCCCTAAAACTTAAGAGTTCGGGTCCATAATTGTCGCCACTTTGGCGCCAAATTCCGCAGACATCTGGTTCATGATGGCTGCGCGTTCCTCTGCATTCAGCGCCATCAGGATCCTTGCCACCCGGTTCAGATCGGTCATCTCCTCCAAAAGCTGGGCCGCCGCCTTGGGCTTCATCTGAGCAAAGCTGCGCGCAAATTCCTGAAATGCGCTGCTTTCCTCCAGCTGGATTATCACCTGTTTATAAAGGGATTCAGCGGTAGCAGGATTCATTGCCTCATACCATTTTTTATATTCCTCGGCTCCCGGCCCCTTGTCAGAGTAAACGACCTCCTCAAAGAACTCTTTCTGGATTCTCTGAAACTCCACCTGCGCCGATTCAAACTCCTGCAGGCGCCGCACCTCCGCCCGGAGAGTCTCCAGATCCGCGTCCTTCACATTGTTGGAGGTCTGAAGCCGTTCAACCTCAAGTTCCAGATCCCTGATATAAGCCACAGCCTCGGGCAGGCTGGAATATCCGCCATAGCTGTCCGGATCATTGGTCTCTGTCAACGAATTCCCGGGCAGGATCTTGTTCAGCACCGGCACATTCTGCAAGATAGGAGTCATCACGGAGCTGCCAAAACCGCCGACGTCAAGCTTGATAACCACAGCGATCACAGCCAGCCATAAAACCACGATGAACACTGTTGCGCCAAAGGTCACAAGGCCGCTCCCGCCCTCGTCACCAAGAGCTTCTTCCTGTCTGGCTATCTCCTTTGCCCGGCGTTTTACCTCCCGGCGCTGATTCTTCTGGTCCTTTTTCAGCTGCTGTTTCTCCTGTTGTATTCTACTTCTTTCCCTCTCAGCTTCAGCTTCCCACTCTCTTGCCATAACTTCCTCTCATCCTTGCGTCCGGACGACGGGGGACACATCCTAAACAGACGCCCTTTCCCTGTTTTCCTCGCTTCTACGCTGGCCATAGACATAGCTGGTCAGCTCATCCACTTCCTTGCCCTCACGTCGGTTTTCCTCTACCAGGAACTGATCGAAGGCTTTTTCTTTCAGGTTCTCATGGGTCTTGCGCTCCTGCATCACCTCGGTGAGACGCATCCGCGCCTGTTCCAGGCGCTTCTCTGCCAAAGCAACGCGCTCCCTCTGGTCTGCTATGAAACCGTCCATGCTAAGGATCGCCGCCTTGTTTTCCTCAATCTCCTGAAGATCCAAAGTCCCCGACAAAAGCTGGACTGCCCGGGCTTCATACCCACGCTTGCGCTCTTTAAGCTGCCATAACAGCTCCTCCTCCTTGTCCAGAGCCGCTTTTGCCACAGAAAAATCCTGCTTAGCCTGGGTCTCCAGTTTTAATTTTATATCCAATATACTCTGCATGGAGTAGCGAAACCGCGCCATAAAATCTCACTCCTTAGGATTCAAAGAGCCCCTGCAGCATGGCAACGCTTGTGTCAAAATCAAATTTTTCTTCTGTCTCCTGACACAGGAATCCATTCACCGCATCAATCTTAGTGATCGCATAGTCGATAGCCGGGTTGCTGCCGCTTTTATATGCACCGATATTGATCAGGTCCTCCGCCTCATTGTAGGTGGCCAGCACAGTCTTTAACTTGCTGGCTGCCTGCTTGTGCTCCCTGGCTGCGATCTGGCTCATACATCTGGAGATACTCTGCAGGATATCAATGGCGGGATAATGATTCTTATGGCCCAGCTTTCTGTCCAGCATAATATGGCCGTCCAGAATACTTCTGGCCGTGTCCGTGATGGGCTCATTGAAGTCGTCGCCATCCACCAACACCGTGTACAGTCCCGTGATGGATCCCTTCGCCGCCCGCCCTGCCCTTTCCAAAAGCTTCGGCATCTCAGAGTACACGCTGGGAGGATAACCTCGGCTCACCGGAGGTTCTCCGCTTGCCAGACCAATCTCTCTCTGAGCCATGGAAAACCTTGTGAGGGAATCCATCATCAGCAGCACATCCTTGCCCTGATCCCGGAAATATTCCGCGATAGCTGTGGCTGTCTTCGCCGCCTTATTGCGCTCCAGGGCCGGTCTGTCCGAAGTAGCCACCACCACAACGGATCGGCGCATGCCTTCCTCCCCCAAATCTCTCTCTATAAATTCCCGGACCTCACGTCCCCGCTCTCCGATCAGAGCAATGACATTGATGTCCGCCTTCGTATTCCTGGCAAACATGCCCATGAGCGTGGATTTTCCCACGCCGGAGCCCGCAAAAATACCGATACGCTGGCCCTTTCCCACTGTGATCAGGCCATCCACCGCCTTCACGCCCAAGGGAAGCACCTCATCTATGATCTCCCTTGTCATGGGATCGGGAGGCGATGCCTCCACGGAGTAGGGCGTCCCTTCCGGCTCCATACCGTCCACAGGCCTGCCAAGCCCATCCAGGGTCTTTCCCAGCAGTTTATCGCAGACCAACACCCGCAGAGGATTCCCGGTGTTCTCCACCATGCTTCCCAGCCCGATGCCATCCACGGCATCGTAGGGCATCAGAAGAGTCTTCCTGTCCTTAAAGCCCACTACCTCCGCCATGATGGGCCGTGCGTCCTCCCCCTCAGGAAAAATCTGGCACACATCCCCCAGCTTGGCGTCCGGGCCGGCTGATTCTATGGTCAGACCCACCACATTCACCACCTTGCCCAGTCTCCGGACAAAGCTCTGGTCCATAACCTTCTCATATTTGTCAAAATTCACCAAAACCCCGCGCAAGACCTCAATCCTCCTTGGACCATGAAAGCAGCATCAGCTTCTGCTTCAGTCCTGCCAGCTGTGTACCCAGACTGCAGTCGAAAATACCGCTGTCAGTCTCGATCAGGCACTCGTTCTTTCCAAGCGTCATATCCTCCACGATCTCCACGGTTCCAATGCCGGATGCTGTACCTGCCAGGATCTGCTGCTTCTGCATGGTGACATCGGAATAATCCTCCTTGGAGACATGTATCAGAAAATTGCCCCCGCCCTCCAGCCTGTGCATGGTGTTGGAAATCAGATGCTCCAGTATCCCGCGGTTTTCGCCAAGCTCCACCTGGAAGATATGCTCATAAACAGAAGTGATGACATCCACAAACCTGGGTTCCAGCTCATCTATCATCTGTTGGTATTCCGCCTCCAGCTGGCGCGCCTTCTCCTGAAATTCCTTTCTGAGAACGTCCGCCTCCGCCTGAGCCTTTCCCTGTCCCGCTTCATAACCCTGCTGTCTGGCCTGATCCATAATACTCTTTTTTTCAGTCTCCGCCTTAGCTACGGCATTCGCGATAAGGTCTTGTGCCTCCCTGTGAGCCCTATCCACGATGGCCTGGGCTTCCTCCCTGGCCTGCTCCAACATGGCCTGAATATCTTCGCCAGCCTTGATCACGCCGCTTTCGGGGAGACCTTCCCCGCCAGCCGGCAGCTCTACCTCCTCTGCGCCCAGTCCGGACACAAAGCTGTCGCCATCTTCAGGGGTCACTATTCTCGGAGGCAGTTTTTCCCTGCGGCGGCGCAAAAGTTCATTGGTGTCGATGATCCGGGTCTCCTCAGCCTCCACCACATTAAATTGTTTTACAAGATTATTCCTAGACAACGATCTCGTCACCTCCGCCTCTGGAGATCACAATCTCACCGGAATCTTCCAGTTTTCTGATAATATTTACAATCTTCTGCTGGGCTTCCTCCACGTCCTTCATACGGACAGGTCCCATAAATTCCATATCTTCTTTTATCATCACCGCAAGACGCTTGGACAGGTTGCCAAAGATCGCATTCTGCACCTGCTCATTGGCATTCTTCAGTGAAATAGCAAGATCGTTATTGTCCACGTCACGCAGCACACGCTGGATAGCTCTGTCGTCCAGAAGCAGGATATCCTCGAACACGAACATTTTCTTCCTGATCTCGTCGGCCAGCTCGGGCTCCTCGATCTCCAGAGTCTCCATGATGTGACGCTCGGTACCACGGTCCACGGTGTTCAGGATCTCCACCACTGCGTCCACGCCGCCGATAATGGTGTAGTCCTGGTTCACAAGACTTGCCAGCTTGGATTCCAGCACTTTCTCCACCTCCTTGATCACATCAGGACTGGTACGGTCCATCACTGCGATTCTTCTCGCCACATCCGCCTGTCTGTCAGGCGCCAGGGCAGAGATGATGATGGCTGCCTGGCCGGGCGCCAGATAAGAAAGGATCAGGGCGATCGTCTGGGGATGTTCGTCCTGGATAAAGTTGATCAGCTGAGTTGCATCTGTCTTTCGCACAAACTCGAAAGGCTTTACCTGCAGCGATGCCGTCAGCTTGCCGATGACCTCCATCGCCTTCTCCGAGCCCAGCGCTTTCTCCAACAAATCCTTGGCGTAGTTGATGCCTCCCTCGGCTATGTATTGCTGTGCAAGGCAGACCTCGTAAAACTCATTGATCACCTCATCCTTCACCTGGGGCGTCACACTCCTGGTGTTGGCGATCTCAAGAGTCAGTTCCTCGATCTCCTCTTCTTTCAAATGTTTAAATATGTTGGCAGACCTCTCCGGTCCCAGAGCGATAAGAAGGACTGCCGCCTTCTGTACACCCTTCAGTGATTCGCCTGTCGCGCCTTTAGCAGCCATATCGATACCTCATTTCTCTCAAAGGATTTAGCCCCAGTCCTCGTTCAGCCAGTTCCGCAGCAGATTTGCCACGGCCTCCGGGTTCTCGTCCACAAATTTCTCTATCAACAGGCGTGTCTCGGACTTGGTCTCCACATCGAGATCCTCCAGTCCGGTCTCTGCGGTGGATTGAAGCATGGTCTCCACAGACAGCTCCTCCTCTTCCTCCTCGCCCTTCTTCGCCCGCATGGTACGCAGCACAACAAATGCAAGCAGCCCCAGGATCAGGATGATCATCACAATGCTCAGAATGTCCGTGCCGCTCATGGAGAAGCCCTCTGAGTCAATGAACACAGGGGTCTCAAAGGCAGCAATTGTAATGCGGTCGCGGCTGATTCCGGTTGCATTGGCTGCCAGATCGTAAAACACTTCGTCCACATCCAGCCTGACGTCGGCACCGTTCTGATCCTTAAAATCCTCCCATGTAACTCCGCCGTCCAGGAGGCCCTGCCGTCTCACAGAGTCTTCATTGTAATATCTGTAAGAGATCAATGCAAGGGACAGGGAGGAATTATCATAATCAATACTTCCGGCAACGGTGTTCTGATATTCCATCATTTCGTTGGGCGCATACTGTGTATGCTGCTCCGAAGTAGATGACTCGCTGTTGTTGGTGTTCGGCCATACATATGTAGGATAATCAGAGTCATTGGAGTCCGTCCCGGGTGTTCCGTCAACCCCATTGGTAGATTCGGACTCGAAAAGGCTCTGATCCACGATCATTCCCTCGTCGCGGCCATCCGGCGCATAAAATTCGTGAATCGTCCTCTCATATGTGCTGTAGTCCACGCTCAGCCGGGATACCGCCTGAATCTGGTCGAACTGCTTGGTGCCAAGGATCACTCTCGTCACCTGGCTGTTCAGCATGGATTCTGCCTGGCTTCTCAGCTCCTGGACGGAGTTCGCAATACCGGCGCTGGAGTAATCGTCACCGCCAACAAACAGGACATTGCCGTCCTGGTCCAGAATCGTGATATTAGACGTGGTGGCTTTGTTCAGGAAACTGGCGGTAGCTCTGGCCATGCCAGCTGCATGAGCCGAAGTAAAAGCAGTCGGATTGGACAAGGTCAGCTGGATATAGGCCGAGGCCTCAGTCTCCATTGCGATCAGCGTGCCGTTCTGGGGACCCGGATCAATCATGACCTTGGCCTTCTCCACTGCATCAATGCTCTCGAATGCATACTCCAGATCCGCTTGCATGTAATCCACATACATCTTCTCTCTGTCAGAAGCAGTGGTGGACATACTGGTGTCCACATAATCGCTATACTTCGGCTTGGTATCCGGAGTATATCCTGAAGATGCCATGGCATAGGTTGCCAGGGCTCTCTGGCTGGCATCCACTTCGATGATAAGCCCATCGTCAGACTCCCTGTGCTTTATTCCCGAATCGTTCAGAATATCCACGATCCTGGCCGCTTCTACGCTGCTCTCGCATGCGTAAAGCTGGATATATTCAGGTCTTGAAATCAAGAAAATGATAAGAGCAAAGGTGAAAACCACTGCCGCCGTGATAGACACAATGATCGTCTTCTGCCTGGAGGTAAATTTATTCCACCAATCCAATATTTTTTGAAGTATTTCTTTCAGCCTGTCAACCATCGTACTTCTCCCCTGGTAGTATAGTCTCCCTCACTTCACACAGACGCTAGATCTGCATCTGCATGAGCTCTTTGTATGCCTCGAGGAGCTTGTTGCGGATAGCTACTGTGTACTGCAGGGCAGTGGATGCCTTCTGCAGCGCGATAGTCAGATCATGAGTGTTTTCCGTCTCGCCGAGGGCAAACTTGATCTCCTCGTTCTCCGCGTCGGAAAGATAACTGTTGGTAGTCTTGATATTGTCGATTGCAGTGTTCAGAAAAGAATCAAACAGGTTTCCGTCCACCGTATTGTCCTTCGGGATCAGAGAGCCCGTCAGAGAAGCCTCCTCCAGAGTGCTGGGTCTTGTCACTGCCATCAGACTTGTTATTGCTGATAATTCCATCTTTTCCTCCATTCCGCCGTTGATGCGGCCTTCTCAGGCCGCATCCTGCCGGTTATTCATGATCAGCCTCTGCCTATCTCCAGCCCCTGAAGCGCCATGGACTTGCTTGCATTAAAAGCGGTCGCATTCGCCTCATAAGCCCTGCTGGCATCGATCATGTTAGTCATCTCAGTAATGATATTTACGTTTGGATATATAACGTAGCCGTTCTCATCCGCATCGGGATGGGAAGGATCGTAAACCATATTCATCTCCGTCTCATAATCCTCATGGACACCGCTAACCTTCACGCCCTGACCGGTATAACCGTGGTCATAGACCGCCTTGCCCAGGATATGGCTGAAGGGGGTCTGGCCGCCCCTCTCCGCAAAGGTCACCACCTTCCTGCGGTAAGGAGAACCGTCCGCCGTCCGGGTTGTGTTTGCATTGGCCACATTCTCTGAAATAATATCCATGCGGTATCTCTGTGCCGTCATACCTGATGCGTTAATATTAAAAGCCGAAAACATGCTCATTTAATCCACCCCCCGTAATCACTGCATCGCTGTCTGCAGATTTGAAAACTCTTGATTGATAGCTGTTATCAAACCCTGATATCTCAGCTGATTCTCTGCCAGCATCACATTCTCATTATCAATATCCACATTATTTCCGTCAATGCGGTAAGAGAAATTGGCATAGTCCGTATAAGGTCTTCCGTTCAGTCTTTCCACCCTGAGGTTTGCTACCTTGGCATCCATTGTCTCATAGCGGCTCATTCCCAGAGCCTCTTTCAGAACGGACTCAAAGGCCACATCCTGCCGCTTATAGCCCGGTGTATCTACGTTTGCAATATTGTTGCCAATTGCCTCGTTTCTCAGCCAGCTGGCATCGGCTGCCTTGTCCAACACTCTGATATAGTCAAATACGTTGGTCTGAATCATAGTCTTCTCCTTTCAGTGAGCATGCTCACTTTCGTTCGCTGTTGCAGCAGTCGCCATATGCGTGCGCAAGCGCGCGCATGGCTCGTTGCCCGCGCAAACAAAGCGGACATAAAAAACCCACTCTACTTAATTATATAGATTTTTCAAAAAAACACAATAGATTTTGTAACATTTTGTCCAAAATACATTATTTGGATGTTTTCGTATATATTACATCCTGCCCCTCCCTTCATGAAAACATAAAGGGACTTATTGGTCAAAAAAACAATAAATCCCTTTATCCCGGCCCTCCAGCCATAAAATCCATTTTTTATTCATTTGTTTTTTACATGCTTACTTATACCCGCCTGTTTTGGAGCTTCAGCTCCTCAATTTCATCAAAGACCACATCATTCAATACCTTTATGTAGGTTCCTTTCATCCCGGAGGACCGGGATTCGATGACTCCGGCACTCTCAAATTTCCTCAGGGCATTGACGATAACGCTTCTCGTGATTCCCACCCGGTCGGCAATTTTGCTGGCAACCAGAATGCCCTCCATGCCCCCCAGTTCGTCAAATATGTGGGTGATGGCCTCCATTTCCGAGAAGGACAGTGTGCTGATGGCCGATTTCACCACGGCCACCTTGCGGCTCTCCTCCGCACTCTCCTCGTTGACAGCTCTCAGCATCTCCAGTCCCACCACTGTGGTTCCATACTCGCAGAGGATGATATCGTCAATGTCATACTGGGTCTCACATTTATAGATGAACAGGGTGCCCAGCCTCTCTCCGGCGATCTCTATGGGAGTGATGATTGCCTGGAACTTTCTGATATCAGGGCTTTCAAAGCCCAGCGTCTCCAGATTCACATTCTCCTTGGTGGAAAGGACTCCCAGCAGCCGCTCGTTCAACATGGAATCGATAAACCCTCCCACGTTTTCGTCTATCAGCTCTTTAATAGAATCAATATGCTCGGATTTTCCCAGCCCCAACACCTTACCCTTGCGGCTGATCACCAGGACGTTGGAGTCCAGGATCTCACGCATCACCTTACAAATATCGTTGAACACGACTTTGCTGGAATTGTTATTATGCAGTAGTTTACTGATCTTCCTGGTCTTGTCCAGAAGCTGTACGCTGCTCATACGCCCTCCTCCGTCTCGTCTGTATAAAAGTATTTTAACACAAATAAAATCAAAATACAATGTTTAAACAGTTAATTTCTCATTTATTTATGATTTATTAGACAATTCTGGTAAAACGTTATATCCACATTGTTCATTCGCACATACAAGCCGGTTCCCCTTGGCTAAAAGAGGATTACCGCACTTTGGGCACTTCTGATCTGTAGGCCGCTGCCATACCATAAAGTCACAGTTTGGATTATCTATGCAGCCGTAATATTTTCTTCCTTTTTTCGTCTTTTTCAACACAACATCTTTCCCGCACTTCGGGCAGGCTACGCCGATCTTTTCAAAATAGGGCTTCGTGTTGCGGCACTCCGGAAAACCCGGACATGCCAGGAATCGGCCATGGGGGCCATACTTGATCACCATCTGGCGGCCACAGAGCTCACAGACCTCGTCGCTGACCTCGTCGGAGATGGTCACATGTTCCAGCTCTTTCTCCGCCTGCTTCACCGCCTCATCCAGATCCGGGTAGAAATTTGACACGATGGTCTTCCATTTGACGCTGCCCTCCTCCACACCGTCCAACAGTGCCTCCAGGTTTGCGGTAAAATTCACGTCCACAATGGAGGGAAAGGCTGTCTTCATCATATTGTTCACCACTTCGCCCAGCTCCGTCACATAAAGGTTCCGATTTTCTTTTGCTACATAGCGTCTTGCAAGTATCGTTGTGATGGTGGGTGCGTAGGTGCTGGGGCGTCCGATGCCCAGCTCCTCAAGAGCCCGCACCAGAGATGCCTCATTATAATGGTCCGGCGGCTGCGTAAAATGTTGTCTGGGATCAAAGTCCACAAAAGTAAGTTTTGTATCCTTACCCAGTTCTCCTGTAATCGTATTTTCTTCTTCCCTGTCGTCCTCCGACACATAGACGTTCATGTAGCCGTCAAACTTCCGGCTGGAAGCCGCCAGAGTAAATATCTGGTCCTTTGCCTGGATCTTTACAGAAGTTGTCTCATACCGGGCCGGTGTCATGCGGCTTGCCACAAAGCGTTTCCAGATCAACTGATAGAGACGAAGAAGGTCCCTGGGCAGCTGGTCCTTTAAGGCTGTGGGCTGCTTCTCAAGATCCGTGGGGCGAATAGCCTCGTGGGCATCCTGTATCTTCTGTCCGTTTTTCTTTGCTGTGGCAGGAGCAGCCATATAGTCTTTTCCATAGTGAGCTCCGATAAACGATGCCGCCATGGCTTCAGCCTCTTCGGAAACGCGGGTGGAATCAGTACGTAGATAGGTGATGAGACCCACTGTACCTTCTCCTTTGATATCCACTCCCTCATAGAGCTGCTGGGCAAGCCGCATGGTCTTCTGAGTAGAAAAATTCAGGACCTTGCTGGCCTCCTGCTGGAGTGTAGAGGTGGTAAAGGGAAGGGGCGGTTTCTTTGTGCGCTCTCCTTTTTTGACTTCGGTGACACTATAGGAAGCGCCCTTCAGGGAATTCACAATTTCCTGCATCTGAGCTTCGCTGCCGATCGCCTGCTTCTTTTTCACGGTGCCATAGTATCTGGCAGTGATGGGGTTCTTTTGTTTCTCAATATTCAAATTGACATCCAGAGTCCAGTATTCCTCCGGGACAAAGGCATTGATCTCCTCCTCCCTGTCGCAGATAATGCGCAGGGCGACGGACTGCACCCTGCCGGCGCTTAAGCCCCTCTTGATTTTTGCCCAAAGCAGGGGGGATATCCGATAACCCACCATGCGGTCCAACATCCGGCGGGTTTGCTGGGCATCTACCAGGTTCATATTGATCTCCCTTGCATTTTTCAGGGATTCTTTCACTGCATTCTTTGTGATTTCGTTGAAGGTAATGCGGTAAACCTTTTTTCCTTCCAGGTTCAGAGCATAGTACAAATGCCAGGAGATCGCCTCTCCCTCTCGGTCAGGGTCGGTTGCGAGATAGATTTTCTCCGCCTTTTTCACTTCCTTACGGAGGTTAGCCAGAATATCTCCCTTTCCTCTTATTGTGATATATTTGGGTTCATAATCGTGTTCTACATCTATTCCAAGAGTACTTTTAGGCAGGTCCCGTACATGTCCGTTGCTGGCTGCCACTTCGTAGTTTGGTCCCAGAAATTTCTTGATCGTTTTGACTTTGGCAGGCGACTCTACGATCACCAGATATTTTGCCATAATGCGCTCCCCTTCCGGTTTCTTCTATATTATATGATTTTTTATGATATGACTGCGGTTAGAGTTTGTATATTGGTTACCAAAAATGGAATCGTGAAACACTATACACCAATTCTTTTGGGGGCGCAAGTATTTTTTAGAAAACAATTTGACTACCATTTGAAACGGTTACTGTTCACGCCATGCTTATTTCAGGCCAGCCCTGTCACTCGCAAGAATTATATTCAAACAGCTACAAGACGGGGTAAAAAAGAAGCTGCAAGCCTTGGGGGGCTTCCAGCATTCTTGGGGGTAGAGCTATTTCAGTCGAAACAGGAACAGCTGATAGGGGAATCGAACCCCTGTTTCCGCCGTGAGAGGGCGGCGTCT
>JAFLRN010000057.1 GCA_022511385.1 Acetatifactor sp. | reverse complement strand
CGAAGCCAGCTGCCCAGCGTTATGTGCCAGCGGCGCCAAAATTCCTGGATAGACTCAGAAAAGTAGGGTGCATCAAAATTTTCGCTCATCCTTATACCCAGCATCCGGGATACGCCAAGAACAATGTCAATACCTCCGGAAAAATCGGCATAAAGTTGAATCGCATACAGAAGCATGGCTGCAAGCGAAAAGGCTCCATTAAACTGTTCCGGATCCGCAGAAATTGCGGATATGATCACGCCAAGCCTGGCAGCGATCACCAGCTTCTTAAATAATCCCCATATTGCACGAACAGCTCCCTTCAGAATACCATCGCCATTTATGTGCCTCTCTTCCAGCGCTGCACGCATCCTTGGATAGGATTCGATCGGTCCAATGAAGATATGGGGCAGGTAAGTAACAAAAAGCCCATACCGCAGCAGATTTTTTTCCGGCTCATATTTGCCCCGGTATAAATCCACATGATATGCTATGATCTGCAGCGTAAAATAGGAAATGCCAATCGGTGCAATGATCGACCGCCATGGCAGCCAATGTTGGACCCGCAGAAAGAGAAGCGGCAATGTCAAGAGCGGCACACTGATCCACATGATAAAACGGTGCTTTGGAATCAGCCGCCCCACCAGATAACTGAACAGAGTTACGGCTAACAGATACAGAACCGATATACCATATCCCGCATAAACTGCCAATCCTACAATTAAAATCAATAAATCTATCATCGTATATTCCTCATCCCGTGGCACAGCCCTGCCGTATTATTCACACTTTGGCCATGCGGAACGGTCCCAGTTCCTTCCACCTAATGTGGAATATCTCAGATCGTCCGTCATCAGGCTATACTTCGAATGCGTGGGACCGGGCGTCGCATCGATGTGCCGCCAGACTCCGTCCAGATTAATGATCAGCCAGTAATGGGTCTTATTGGTCACCCAGATTAGCTGCGTTTCATAGCCCTTCCGCGACAGAATGCTCTGCAGACAGATGGCATGGACATAACAATCTCCGTTCTTGTTGGTAAAACCGTACCATACCGGATCCTCTTCGTCACGGTTATGGCTGTACTTGACGGTGTTACGGACATAGTCCCGAATTTCCTCCGGGTCACTGCTAAGTCCCGCCGCAATGGAATCCGCCAGCGCCTCCGTATCCTCCTTATCATGCTCTACGACCACTGTTCTCTTCACCTTGGCCGTATTTCCGTCCTTGTCCTTTGACGTATATGTTACGTAATAGGTTCCAGCAGTTGTAAGATCCACTCCCCTGGAATCATATGACACTTCGCAAGCTCCATCCACCTTATCCACTGCAGTGACACCCGCAAGGTAATCCGGGTTGGATCTTTTCGCGACGGTTAAAGTGGAAAGTCCTTTGATGACCGGCGGCGTCTTATCCTCAACTACAGCCAGCGTGGCAGTGGATGTGGTGGTATTGCCGTTGATGTCCGTGGCTTCAATCGTTATTGTCTGCATACCCAAAGTGTCCACATCAAGCTGCGACATGAGGCATAATTGTACATCGCCGGAGGCATCATAATAGGATTCTACAAAACTGTCCAAAGTCACTTTCTCGCCCTGATAGATAGAAAGATCTGTCAAAACCAACTCCGGCGGCGTGGTATCTACCACCTGGATCTGGCAGACGGTTTCGTCCACAAGGCTGGCAACCGTATATTCGCCAATTCCGGATTGATTGATGGCATCAATTTCATCCTGATTTATCCTATAGTCGTCACGCTGCGGATTGAAAAGCAAATCCTCCTTACTCAGCTGTTCTCCCAATTCCAATGTATATTCACTTTTCAGCCAGACAATGGAGAGGGTACATACCCGCGACACAGCATTCCCACTTGCATCTTCCACGACCACGGTAAAGCTCTGATCTTCATAATTCAGCGGAACAACCACATTCCCCACAAAATAGGCGTTGACCTGGGACAGATCATAACAGGACGCCACAAAATCATATGGATCCGGCTGATAATCCGGCGTTTTCTCCAGCTTGGGAATAAATTCCACTTCTGGCGGGGTGGTATCCTCCACAGTCAGCGTGACCGTCTCGTTCCTGGATCCGCTTCGAAGCGTCAGGGGAAAGCTGCCCACAGAACTGATATCTACGGTAGAAAGATCTGTGACGATACCGGCATTTTTTGCATTCGCAAACTCTGTCATGAAATCCTCGATGCTTATGTTTTCAGTTCCCAACTCCACTGTCAAGTCATGGAATCTTGGCCGGCTGTATAACCAAACTGCAGCACATCCTATCACCACTATCGCAATAACAACGTGAGGTATCCATCCGCGTTTTTCCAAAAAGATACATGACGCCCACTTTTTCACTTTTGAAGAAGATTTAGTGTTCGTATTTTCGTTATTTTCATTATTCTCTTCCGGTTGCTCTTCCGGTTTCTCTTCTGATTTCTCTACCGCTTTTTCTTCTGTTGTCTCTTCTGATTTCTCTTCCAACTTCTCTACCGATTTTTCTTCCGCTGTCTCTTCTGATTTCTCTTCCAACTTCTCTGCCGATTTTTCTTCCATTGTCTCTTCTGATTTCTTTTCCATTTTCTCTTCCATAGTTGCAAAACTCCTATTTAAATTGTAGTTTGTCTTCCACCTCTGGGATATTATCATTTGTTTTTTATCTTTAGTTCTTTACATATCCGTCAGAATCAAAAGTATATGCTGTACCATCTATCGTAAGCGTACAATTTTCGGCATATTCTCCGTCCGTATTGCGGTATCTCCATCCAATGCCATTGTACATCCAGCAATCCGCCGTGACACCTTGATTTACACAAGGCAGGGAAAGTTTTCTATATATATCGTCATCCTGGAAATGCCACCACTCGCTGTACAGGTCGGTAAAACCTGCCGATTTCATGATCTTGGCCAATGCATTCGCATTTTGGTTATTTTGAGCCAATGCGGAATACCAGCTCAGGTCGTGTATATCCGTCTGCATCGTCAGCTCGTATCTGGTATCCAGTTCTTCCAATGTCAGATCCAGCGCCACACCAATATTATGCCTGGAAACACCCGCGCTGACAAAGCTGCCCAGGCTAAAGTTACCGTTGCCGCTCATCAGTTCCCAGTAAGTTTTGCGCCTCTCGATGGCTGCTCCGTTCTCATCCGTATCCCGCACATAAAGAACAGCCCCGGGGTCTTCTCCCCAATAGGTACGCTCCGGCAGTGTCCAATCCTGAATCTTCGATGCAGTCTGATACATGTAAGTAGATGCATCGTGCGGACGGAATGCCTCGTAAATCTTCAGCCTGTAACCGTTCTCACGGGCATTTTCAATGGCTGTTTCCAGCTTTTGGGCAGTGGGATAAAGAAACGGCACCAGAAAACTGTTGTCTGCTAACCGCACATTCTCAAATCCTTTTATGACCTCCCCTGTCAGGCCGGTCATCTCAAAGCCATGCGCCATAAAAATAGAAAAGTAACTGTTCGTAATATCATAGCTGCACAGGCTGCCAACATATTCCGGCAGATTGATCATGCAGTAATTGCTGTCTATATAACCGTCTATGCCACCCACATTGACGCAAAACATATTGTTCTGCACATCGATCACGCAGTATGCGTCCAAAGCCTTCACTTCGCCCACCACTTCACGTTTTGATGTGTCACTATATGCTTTCATGTCTTTGACCGGCCAAACGGTACAATATAAAGGGGTGACTGCTATTTCACATTCACGTGTCTCCGAAACCGCTACATAGTCTTCCGTCACTGCCGTCACGCGGAAGGAGTAACCTGCTCCCGGACTCAGCCGGTGAGAAACATATGTACACTCATCTTTCCCAGTGATCGTTTTGACTGATTGCCAAACGCCCACATCACCATTCATCATTTGAATCTCATAGTAGTCGCAGTCCATTCTGTCCCAATTCAAACGGGCCACACATCCATCCGTAACATCCAGAGCCAGATGAATATCGCGGGGCGCAAAATCTTCCCATGTAAAGGTCATCTCTCTTGATTCACCGCTGTAGAGAGCCATCCCGTTTACACGGTTACCGGGCACCAATGTTAATGTGCAGGGATTTCCGAGCGTTGGTATCCACAGTTCTTCCTCTTCATACAGATTCAGTTCCAAACTGTTATCATCCACAAACCTCAAAAACTTCTTTTCGCCGCTTGGCTCCGTAACATAAACGCTGCAGCTGTTGGCCCCCCGATAATCCAAACTTATGTAAGCCGTTCCCACATCCGGATCAACTTCCCAATTCAATTTTGTGATCATAGGATCCTGAATGTAAAAATAACGTTCGATAGAAGCCAGCTTTAAAGTATGCTCTTTTCCCAGTACAGAATATCTTTTATAAAGTTCCATCTCAAGAACCAGGCCTTCGTCCGTCGGCAGTTCCGGCAGAATGCAGGAAACATCTTCAACATATCCACTATAGAAGGTTTTTTGTCCATTCTCACTGAATAATTCCGGTGTGCCGACATCCACATAATAGAAATCCGCGCCTGCGTCAATCAGACCGGGCCAGCTTAATTCATAAGTTCCATCCTCATTCTCCCGAAGCTCAGGCACAGCATTATTCGCCGTTTTTTGTATTTTGGACAAATTAGCCTGAATCAAAACGAATGCAGCGACGGCGCTGACCACAAGCAAAATTGGCAAGATACAAAAGATATATCCCACCACTTTGACTCTTCTTTTTCGTCTTACTTTTTTTCTTCCTCTGCCTTCTACTTTTATGACTCGTTTGGTTTTTTCTACTGGTATTAGGTCTTTGTCATTCTTCCTTGTATGATGACCCGTATAATTTCCCGGCATCTTCTTCTCCTCTTGCATCAGTACAATTCATAAAGTACAATTTGCTACATGATCCGAACCTCTTTCCGTGTAAAATAAATACTCTGTATTATGGATATACAAATGACGAAAAAAGGTTCCTCATAATTTTCGGTTTTTCAAAAATTTCTTCAGTCTGTCCGTTTCACAAAGTAGATAATGCGACAGACTTCATTTCCCACTTCTCATTTCTATAATGTTATAATCGCAAAAAAGCCGCTATTTCATATTATAAGTGATGTATTTCAAAAAGTCTACATTTCAGAACAAATTTCCTAATATTTCAAAAAATATTTTATGTGTGTTGTAATAATGGTGTTATAATAATTTATCTTAAATCAAAATATTTAGGGTTGGGAATTCGAAAAGCTGCTGCAGAACCTACTGCAACAGCTTGCACTTTTGATGGGTTAACGCCGTTATTTCACAATTCTCGCCCGGAACACACCGTTGATCTTTTCCAGCGCCTCAACGATCTCAGCGGTGGGAACCGCCTCCACATCCAGCATAGTATATGCCACCTCGCCCCTGGACTTATTAGTCATGTCGCTGATATTGATACCCTTCTCACCGAACACAGCGGTAAACTTTGTGATCATATTTGCAATGTTCTTGTGGAAGATAGCAACTCGGCCTGCCTTGGTGCATACACCCATATCGCAGGCAGGATAATTCACGCTGTTGCGGATATTGCCGTTCTCAAGGTAATCCATCAGCTCTTCCACTGCCATCACAGCACAGTTGTCCTCGGACTCCTCGGTGCTGGCTCCCAGGTGAGGAATGACGATACAGCCAGGCTGTCCTGCGGTGGTAGGATTCGGGAAGTCAGAAACATAGTGGCCAATCTGTCCACTCTTTATCCCTTCAAGCACATCGTCCTCGTTTGCCAGAAGATCTCTGGAAAAGTTCAGGATCGTCACACCCTTTTTCATCTTTGCGATGGCTTCCGCATTAATCTTGCCCTTTGTGGAATCCAACAGAGGAATATGGTACGTAATATAATCGCACTCCGCATAAATATCATCTTCGTTCAGTACATGTTTTACAGCACGGCTCAGGCTCCATGCTGCGTTCACGGACAGATAGGGATCATAACCGTACACTTCCATTCCTAAAGCAACCGCTGCATTGGCCACTTTGACACCGATTGCGCCAAGACCGATCACACCCAGCTTCTTTCCCATAATCTCGGTGCCGGCGAATTTCTTTTTCTCCTTCTCTGCAGTCTTGGCAATGTCAGCATCTTCCTTAGCGGACTTTACCCATTCTATACCGCCCACAACATCCCTTGCGGCCAGCAACATTCCTGCGATCACAAGCTCCTTTACACCGTTTGCATTGGCACCCGGAGTGTTGAACACTACTACGCCATGCTCGGCACATTTGTCCAGCGGAATGTTGTTGACGCCTGCACCAGCTCTGGCTACTGCCAGTAACCCCTTGGGAAGCTCCATATCGTGCATGACAGCGCTTCTCACCAGAATACCGTCAGCCTCCTGTACATCATTGGTGATCTCATATTGATCGCTGAAGTTTTTCAGTCCCACCTGCGCGATGGGATTCAGGCAATTAATCTTATACATGACTCTTTTCCTCTCTTACGCATTCTCAGCCTCAAATTTCTTCATAAACTCCACAAGCTTTTCCACACCCTCAATGGGCATAGCGTTGTAGATGCTGGCACGCATGCCGCCCACGGATCTATGACCTTTCAAGTTTTCAAATCCAGCCTCCTTGGCTTCCTTTACAAACTTCGCATCCAGCTCTTCGCTCCCGGTGACAAAAGGAACATTCATCAGGGACCGGTCTTCCTTGCGGACAGTGCCCTTGAACAGCTTACTCCCGTCCAGAAAATCATAGAGGATCTTCGCCTTCTTCTCGTTGTGCTCCTTCATAGCCTGAAGGCCGCCTTTTCTCTTGATCCATTTAAACACCTTGCCGCAGATATAGATACCGTATGCGGGAGGTGTATTGTATAAGGAATCGTTGTCCGCATGAATCTTGTAGCGCAGCATGGTGGGGGTGCCGGGCAGCACATCCTCGGTGATCAGATCCTCCCGGATGATCACGATCACAACGCCTGCGGGGCCCACATTCTTCTGGACACCGCCGTAGATCACGCCGTACTTTGACACATCAACAGGCTCGGACAAAAAACAGCTGGACACATCTGCCACCAGTGTTTTGCCTTTTGTGTTGGGCAGAGTCCAGAACTTGGTGCCATAAATTGTATTATTCTCGCAGATATAAACATAATCCGCATCCTCCGGTATATCAAGATCGGAGCAATCCGGAATATAGGAAAAGGTCTTGTCTGCAGAGGATGCCACTTCCACTGCCTCACCGTAGAGCTTCGCCTCCTGGTAGGCCTTCTTTGCCCATTGGCCGGTCACTATGTAAGCCGCCTTCTTATTCTTCATCAGGTTCATGGGGATCATGGCAAACTGTTGGCTTGCTCCTCCCTGCAGAAACAGAACTTTGTAGTTATCGGGAATATTCATCAACTCCCTTAAGTCTGCCTCCGCTTCTTTGATGATCGTATCGTAAGCCTTGGATCGGTGACTCATCTCCATGACGGACATTCCCGTTCCTTTATAATCCAGCATCTCGTCAGCTGCCTCCTGCAATACCTCCTCGGGCAGAACCGCAGGGCCTGCAGAAAAGTTGTATACTCTCGACATAATATTCCTCCTCAGATTTTTGATCAGCTTTCTCAGCACATAGGTATAGAATAATCTCTCCCTGTACTTTAGTCAACTACAATATTAAATTCTTTCCAAATTGTCTGTAGTGCGCGGACTTTTTGCTCTATATTGTACGCCATTCAACGCTCGAACGTGATGTGTTATGTCACCTCTTCCGCCAGATCGGCAAAAAAGTCCCTGATTTTTTCCTCATCCAGAATGAATTGTCCCTGCTCATCCAGGATAGGATAATCCATCTGCAGATCTTCCCGATATTCGTATTTCATAAAATTGGATATCTGGACAGGATCAAGCGCTATCTGCTCCTCTCCCATATCGTACACAAGACCGGAGTTTATAAACTCCTGCAGTCTCTCCCACATTCTGCGGATTTCTTCCTGTTCCTCTGTCAGCGACAATATATAAAAACATTCCAACTCATCAATATTGATTTCGTATTGCCCGTTATCAATCGCTTCCTTCACCAGCTTTAATGCCCTATTGATATCAATCCTGCGGGAAACACCATCATATAAATCCCATCCATACTCCTCGTCGATAGTAAGCATATATGCTCCGGACAACCTCTCAATATAATAACTTACACAGGTCTGCTCAAAGGCTTCCCGAAAAGCTTTTTCATCGTAGGTCATTTTCGGTGTGATCTCATGATTTGTGTGAGAAAAAATATTATCCACCCAAAGGAATGGATTATGTTCCTTCATAATTTCATTCAGCACAGGAATATAGTCACACCAAAAGTCCATTTCCCCAAGATCTATCACATTATCATAATCCGCATCCCGTCCGGAATTCGTAGAAATGACAATGACCGGCGGTTCTATCTCCTCCGTCATGAGTTCAGCGTTGACCTCTTCCACCGTTTTCCCGGTACAGTAGACCCCATTAATCCATGTATTCAGTCGAAAACATGATTGATAATAATACGCCAGAAGAAAATAGGCGACAAATACCATCAGGAGAAATATGAAAAAACAAATAATGAATATTTTCCCTACAATTGATTCTTGTTGCTTTCTCATTCCCTTATTCCTTGTAGCAATTGATGTTTCGCCCCGGCTCCTGACCGGATTTTGTCATAATAGTCCATATGGTCATCTACTCTGCCTTCAGATCGTCTCCGTCAAATACCTCCGTGATGGGTGCTCCTGCCGGAACCATGGGGAACACCTTATCATCCTCGGGGATCACACACTCGATCAGCACGGGCGCCTTCATAGCGATGGCCTTCTCAAGTGCTGGAGCAATCTCCTCCTTCTTTGTCACTCGGATCGCTGCGCAGCCAAGTCCCTCCGCTACCTTGCAGAAATCCACCTTGTCGTTTAGGACAGTCTGGGAATAGCGCTTTCCGTAAAAGAGGGTCTGCCACTGTCTCACCATGCCCAGCACGTGGTTGTTGATCACCACCTGAATAATGGGAATGTTATAGCGGCTGGCCGTGGCCAGTTCATTCATATTCATGCGAAAGCACCCGTCGCCAGCAATGTTGATGCAGAGCATGTCCGGCTGACCGACTTGTGCGCCGATGCAGGCTCCCAGGCCGTAGCCCATGGTACCTAAGCCGCCAGAAGACAGGAATGTGCGTGGCTTTGTATAGCGGTAATACTGTGCCGCCCACATCTGGTGCTGTCCCACGTCTGTGGTAATCAGCGCCTCTCCTTTTGTCACCTTGTCGATGGTCTCGATCACATAAGGACAGGATAGCTGACTGTCGTCGTACTTTAAGGGGTACTTTGTCTTCAGCTCCTGTATCGTCGCCATCCATTCAGGATGCTGCTTCTTCTCAATGCGTTTGTTCAATTCCGTAAGCACCAGCTTTAAATCTCCAACCAAACTTGCGTCCACCCTGATATTCTTGTTGATCTCCGCAGCGTCGATGTCAATGTGTACAATCTTTGCACCCTCAGCAAACTTCTTCGGGTTACCGATAACACGGTCGGAAAATCTGGCTCCCAGTGCGATCAGCAGATCACACTGGCTCACGCCCAAGTTGGAGGTCTTGGTACCGTGCATACCGATCATGCCGGTATACCGTGGACTGGTGCCGTCAAAGGCGCCCTTTCCCATCAGTGTATCGCACACAGGCGCGTCAATCAACTCCGCGAACTGAGCCACCTCTGCCGAAGCCTCGGACAGGATAGCGCCGCCGCCCAAGTAGATATAGGGCTTCTCGGCCGAATTGATATACTCTGCCACCTTCTCCATCTGGTCCTGGGTGTAGGAAACTTTCCGCTCCTTTTCCTTAGGCTTCACAGGGGTATACTCGCACACCGCTGCGGTCACATCCTTGGTGATATCTACCAGCACGGGACCGGGCCGCCCGCTTCTTGCGATCTCAAAAGCCTTCCTCAGGGTGTCTGCCAGCACTTCCACATTTTTCACGATATATCCGTGCTTTGTGATGGGCATGGTAACGCCGGCAATGTCCACCTCCTGAAAGGTATCTTTTCCTAACAGAGGCAAATTAACATTGGCAGTGATTGCTACCATGGGAACGGAATCCATATAAGCGGTGGCGATTCCTGTCACAAGGTTTGTCGCGCCGGGACCACTGGTTGCCATGCACACGCCAACCTTGCCGGTTGCCCGTGCATAGCCGTCCGCCGCATGGGCTGCGCCCTGCTCATGGGACGTGAGGATATGATTGATCTCGTCGCTGTGTTTGTATAATGCGTCGTAGATGTTAAGAATGGTTCCCCCGGGGTAACCGAACACGGTGTCTACGCCCTGTTCTTTGAGACATTCTACGACAATTTCTGAACCTGTAAGCTGCATTGTTTTTTCCTCCTGATTTAGCTGTCAGCTTGTTCGCTGGTGTAATCATATTCACCAATGTTCAAGTCATAAACAAATTCTTTTTCATTTTCATCCACACATTGGAACCCCAATTTTTGATGCATTTTCTGTGATGGCAGATTCCACTTGAAAACGGTGGAGCCGGTTATCTTATAAATTCCCAATTCTTTCAGACGAAGAATCACCGCTTTCATGACAGTTGTTCCGATTCCAACACCCCGGTACTTTTCCATCCATATGGCGATTGGTGGATTTTCTGCTTTCACAGTAACATCCCCAACGCTGATGAAAGAATCATTTTCTTTTACCTCAATAAAATAAAATTCTCCTGCCTTATCCAGATATTCACACATCCCCTTTACATAATCAAGGTCCGGCTTCCTGGCCTCGTCAAAAATTCCCTCTGAGTTTTGGTAGACATAAGGATCCTGATATCCCGCCAACATAATTTCATAATTCCCATCATATTTTCTCAATCTCAGAGAATCATTTATAACTATTATTTCCGGCTGTTGTATGCACCCTATCATTACTTCGTCGGCACCTCTAACACAGCTCCGCGGTTTCCGCTGGTCACAAGCTCGCGGTATCTGGAAAGGTAGCCTGTTGTCACCTTGGGCTCTCTGGGCTGCCACTTAGCGCGCCTCTCAGCAAGAACCTCATCCGATACCAACAGCTCCAGCTTGTTCTCGGGGATATTGATACTGATGGTGTCACCCTCTTCCACTAATGCAATGGGACCGCCCACAGCCGCCTCGGGGGACACATGGCCGATGGAGGCTCCCCTGGATGCACCGGAGAAACGCCCGTCAGTGATCAGCGCCACACTGGAGCCAAGCCCCATACCTGCAATTGCAGAAGTAGGATTCAACATCTCCCTCATGCCGGGACCGCCCTTGGGGCCCTCATAGCGGATCACTACCACGTCGCCAGCCACGATCTTTCCCCCCTTGATAGCGTCGATAGCATCTTCCTCGCAGTCGAATACTCTTGCCGGCCCCTGATGTACCAGCATTTCAGGCACAACAGCGGAACGCTTTACGACACCACTGTCAAGTGCAAGATTTCCCTTCAAAATAGCGATTCCACCGGTCTCGGAGTAAGGGTTCTCCACGGGACGGATGACCTCAGGATTCTTGTTGACACAATTCTTGATATTCTCGCCGATGGTGGCTGCATTTACAGTCATGCAGTCCAGGTTCAGCAAATTCTTCTTTGTCAGTTCGTTCATCACCGCATACACGCCCCCGGCCTCGTTCAGGTCTTCCATGTAGGTGGGACCTGCAGGTGCCAAGTGACAGAGGTTTGGTGTCTTTGCAGAAAGCTCATTTGCAATGTCAAGATTCAAGTCCACGCCTGCCTCTCTTGCAATAGCGGGAAGATGCAGCATGGAGTTCGTGGAGCAGCCAAGGGCCATATCCACGGTCAGAGCGTTCATGAATGCTTCTTCCGTCATAATGTCGCGGGGCTTGATATCCTTTTCCACCAGCTCCATGATCTTCATGCCGGCATGCTTTGCCAGGCGGATACGCTCGGAGTATACTGCGGGGATGGTGCCATTTCCTTTCAAGCCCATACCGATGGCCTCAGTCAAGCAGTTCATGGAGTTTGCTGTGTACATGCCGGAGCAGGAGCCACAGGTAGGGCAGACTTTCTCCTCGTACTCACATAGCTCTTCCATGGTCATGGTTCCTGCCGCCACACTTCCCACCGCCTCGAACATGGAAGACAGACTCTTCTTCTGACCATTAATACGGCCTGCCAGCATGGGACCGCCGGACACAAAGATGGTGGGAATATTCACTCTTGCCGCAGCCATCAGAAGACCGGGCACGTTCTTGTCACAGTTGGGAATGCACACCAAGCCGTCAAAACCGTGTGCCAGGGCCATACATTCGGTGCTGTCTGCGATCAGGTCACGGGTCACCAGGGAATACTTCATGCCAATGTGACCCATTGCGATACCGTCACATACCGCAATAGCCGGAAACATCACAGGGGTTCCGCCCGCCATCGCCACGCCAAGCTTTACAGCCTCCGCAATCTTGTCCAGATTCATATGTCCCGGTACAATCTCATTATAAGAACATACAATACCGATCAGAGGGCGCTGTCTCTCCTCCTCGGTGTAGCCCAATGCATTAAACAGGCTTCTGTGTGGCGCCTGCGCAGTTCCAGTTTTTACTGAATCACTTCTCATGTTTCTTTTCTCCATTCTGCCGAATGTACGGCTAAATAATTACAACTATTTTAAAGTCTCTTTAGACACGAATGCTTCGCATCTATTTCAAAACCGTTGTGTTTATAAAAGTTTAAAGTGCTTTCTTTGTTTGAACCTGTTTCCAGAAAAACCTTATAGCAATTGTGCTCTTTCGCAATTTGTGATGCCTTTTCCAACAGAGCTGAAGCAAAGCCCCTGTTTCTGTAGTCTGCATGTGTTACCACATTTTCAATGACCGCAAAAGGTCTGACGTTGTGAGTCAGGCTCTCTATAATTGCCATCTGCACAGAGGAGACTACCACGCCACCCTCTTCCACAACCAGCAGATGCATATTGTCATCCTGTTCAAATCTAGTGAGTATTTCAGCCCACAAATCCATATCCTGCTCTTCTTTGGGAGGATAATGTGTTAGGAAATCAAAATATAATACCTTCAGATCATGTGCATCGGCTGCCTTGGCCTTTCTTATCAACACGGCTTTTCTCCTGCTCCAACATAGGACAACATTTTGTCGCTATCACAATTTATTCCACATCTGAACACTTACTGCTTAATCCGCTCCGCCAGCAAAGTCCCCATCTCACTGCAGCCAACCTTTTTGCAGCCCTCGGACATAATATCGCCAGTGCGGTACCCATCCTTCAGCACCTGCTTCACAGCCGCCTCGATGGCGTCCGCCTCCTTGTCCAGATCGAAGCTGTATCGCAGCATCATAGCTGCACTAAGCACTGTTGCAATGGGATTCGCAATATCCTTACCGGCAATATCCGGCGCAGAGCCGTGGCTGGGCTCATAAAGACCAAACTTGGTATCATTCAAGCTGGCGCTGGCCAACATTCCGATGGAGCCTGTCACCATGCTGGCCTCATCTGAGAGAATGTCGCCAAACATATTCTCAGTAAGGATCACGTCAAACTGGGCCGGATCCTTCACCAGCTGCATGGCGCAGTTGTCAACAAGCATATGCTCCAGAGTCACGTCAGGATAATCCGCCGCGACCTCCTCCACCACCTTTCTCCAAAGCCTGGAGGAATCCAGCACGTTTGCCTTATCCACGCTGGTTACCTTTTTCCGGCGCTTTCTGGCAATGTCAAATCCCTTGATTGCAATCCTGCGGATTTCATTCTCATCATAGGTCAAAGTGTCAATGGCCTTTCGCAGTCCGTTCTCTTCTATGGTCTTGCGCTCTCCAAAGTACAGCCCTCCGGTCAGTTCCCTCATAATCAGCATATCAAACCCGGCCTTGCTGATCTCCTCTTTTAATGGACATGCCGCAGCAAGCTCATCATAAAGAATCGCCGGGCGCAGGTTGGCAAACAGGTTCAGGGCCTTTCTGATGCCAAGGAGCCCTGCCTCAGGCCGTAGGTTGGGCGGCAGCTTGTACCAGGGGGAGGTGGTGGTATCGCCGCCGATAGAGCCCATCAGAACCGCATCCGCAGCCTTTGCTTTCGCAATAGCCTCGTCCGTCAAAGGTACGCCGTGCACATCGATGGATGCGCCGCCCATGAGAATGTCCTCAAAGATCATTTCATGTCCGTAAATCTGCGCCGTCCTTTCCAATACCTTCTTTGCTTCCGCCACAATCTCCGGGCCGATACCGTCACCGGGTATACAGGTAATATGTAATTTCATATCAATCCTACCTTTCATATATTAATTACTCTACTTCCGTCTTTTTCAGTTCCGTTACAAGCCTGCACTTTGCATTGGCTGCCAAAAAACGGTACAAGCCGATACTTTGCATCAGCTGCTAAAAACCGTTCATTATATGATACCTGATACAGGACTAAATTTCAAGGAAATATTATAATATATCAATCTGCCAAAATTTATAAATACTTTCAATAAACCATTTAAAACAAGTAGATACAAAAAAGACAACGCCGCTGAAGCATTGTCTTTTCTTTCTGTCACAACCACGGAAACTTAGTTACTCACCGGGCTTTTCTACCTTGCTGATGGCTGCCTTGTCCATGGGGATACGGCAGTTTTTATTGTTTCCGAACTCCACAATGACTGTATCATTGTCCACAATATCGATCACTGTGCCAAAAAAGCCGGATGTGGTCTGTACGCTGTCTCCCGCTTCCAGAGTTGAGAGCATAGCCGCAATCCGCTTCTTTTCCTTGTTCTGTGGCCGCAGCATCAAGAACCACAACAATGCGATCATCAACACCCATATAAGTAAATAGCTAAACAGATTTATACCGCCTGCCCCTGAAGCTTCCGCCGCTTCTTCCAATAAAATACCCATATTTCCTCCATTCCGGCGCTAACGCCTAATAAGCTTGTCTTAAATAGATATCATACACAAAAAATGCCCTTACGGCAAGTATTTTATAATTTTTTTATGATTCCAGATTTCCACTTATTCTTTCCAGTTTTTTTCGCTTATAATCCGCAAACTGTCCCCTGTCCAATGCATCCCTGATCTCCGTCATCATGGTATTGTAAAAATACAGATTGTGAAGCACACAGAGCCTCAGTCCCAGCATCTCCTTGGCCTTCAAAAGATGCCTGATATACGCTCGGGAATATCTCTGACATGCCGGGCAGCCACATCCCTCTTCAATTGGCCGGTCATCCAGCTCATACTTTGCATTAAAAAGATTAATTTTTCCGTGATTGGTGTAGAGATGGCCATGCCGGCCGTTCCTGGTGGGATACACGCAATCGAAAAAATCCACGCCCCGCTCCACGCCCTCCAGAATATTGGCAGGGGTTCCCACGCCCATCAGGTAAGTGGGTTTGTCCTTGGGTAGATATGGAACCACTTCGTCCAGAATGTGATACATCTCCTCATGGGTCTCCCCCACTGCCAGGCCTCCAACAGCGTAACCATCAAGCTCCAACTCCGAGATGCGCTTCGCATGCTCAATGCGGATATCCTCATAGACAGCACCCTGGTTGATGCCAAACAAAAGCTGGTGTGGATTGATGGTATCCTCCATAGAGTTCAGTCTCTGCATTTCCGTTTTGCAGCGCTCCAGCCACCTGGTGGTACGCTCCACGGAAGCTGTCACATAGCGCCTGTCCGCCTTACTGGGTGCACACTCGTCAAATGCCATGGCTATGGTGGAAGCCAGGTTGGATTGAATCTGTATGCTCTCCTCCGGACCCATAAAAATCTTATGTCCGTCGATGTGGGAGTTGAAATAGACTCCCTCCTCCTTGATCTTTCTAAGACCTGCCAAAGAAAAGACCTGGAATCCGCCGGAATCCGTGAGAATGGGCTTATTCCAGGACATGAATCTGTGTAGGCCTCCCAGCTGTTTTATCACCTGGTCGCCGGGGCGAACATGAAGGTGATAGGTATTGGACAGCTCCACCTGGGTGCCAATCTGCTCCAAGTCGGAGGTAGCAACCGCCCCCTTGATGGCAGCCACGGTTCCCACATTCATAAATACAGGCGTCTGAATGACGCCATGTACTGTGTGGAGCTCCGCCCTCTTGGCCCGCCCCTCTGTGTTTAAGATTCGATACATGAATTACAGTTCCTCCCAAAATTCTTCCAGGGTGATGCCCCGCTCCGTGATCACTGTGGCCGCATCCACACCCACATAACGGAAATGCCAAGGTTCAAATTCAATTCCTGTTATGTACTCTTTTCCCTTGGGATAACGTAGGATAAAACCATATTTATAACCGTTCTCAGCAAGCCATTTCCCGGCATCGGTATCTGCAAAACTCTCCGTCAAATTC
>JAFLRN010000056.1 GCA_022511385.1 Acetatifactor sp. | reverse complement strand
GGCACTTGGCGAGGTACTTTCGAGCCTAGTGTCCGCTACGTGTTTTTCCAAGCGGAAGCGTGTCCGCCGGAGGAATATTGCCAGGGCGGGGCGTCACTCGCCAAGATACCTAACAATACTCCTTCTCAAAATCCGCCACACTCATCGGCTTCGCAAAATAATACCCCTGAAACATATCGCACCCAGCATCCGCCAAAAATTCCATCTGCTCTTTCGTCTCAACACCTTCCGTAATAACTGGCATCCCCAGCTCCTTGGACATAAAAATAATATTCTTTATGATCGTGGTGCTCTTCTTTACATTCTTGGTCTCCTGAAGAAATATCATGTCGATCTTCAAAATATCCGCATTAATATCCTTGAGCATACCCAGAGAGGAATAGCCACTGCCGAAATCATCAATTTCGATATCATATCCCAATCCGTGCAGCCCATCCAAGGTCTTCATAACTTCCCTTACATTTTCCATCAATGCCGATTCCGTGATCTCCAGCTTGAGATTTTTGATATTGAAGTCATATTTTCCCGCCAGAGTACGCATTGCCTCGCAAATATCCAGATAGAAGAAGTCCTTGGTGGATATATTGACAGAGATGGATAAGTCCTCTCTCCCCTGCTTCTTCCATTCTTCCAGCTTTTTCGCCGCACTTTCCCACATATAAAGATCCAGCCTGTGGATCAAGCCCGCTTTCTCCAAGGTCGGGATAAATACCCCCGGACTTACCATACCCTTTTCCGGATGAATCCAGCGTACCAGAGCCTCCGCTCCAACGATCGTTCCATTGTTTGCAATCTGGGGTTGCAGGAACATACGGAACTGTCCCTCCTCCAACGCTCTGTCAAACTCGCCAAGCACTTCCTTTTCTTTCATGATGCGCTGCAGCAATTCATCTCTATAATAGCAGACAACCTGCTCATAATTACCGCGAACCGCCTCTATTGCCATCATTGCCTTGTCATACATCGTCCAGACAGGCTCATTTACATCCGTAATTTCATAAACACCAAGATAGTAATGTAATTTGAAAGTAGTTGTCAGACAACTTTCCATAGTTGCTTTTATATTTTTTATAAATTGCTGTTCATCAAAATAGCTTTTGGGCAGCAAGGTACAGAATTTGTCCGCATAGACACGGCAGCTGACAGAGCCTTCTCTCTCCGCCTCGCGGATCATATTCGCCTGTGCAATCAGAAGTCTGTCTCCAACATCCGTCCCATAAAGCTCATTGAGAAGCTTGAAGTCCTTAATGTTAGAGTTGACTATATAATACGGCTCCTGTGCCTGGGCCAATATATTCCGGACCTCCACCTCAAAAGCCTCCCTGTTAAGCAAACCGGTCAGCATATCATGAGTAGCCCTGTACTGTTCTTCCTTATACCGCAGCACCACTTCCGTACGGTCCTCAAACTGGAAACAACAGCCAAGATATCTCTTCTTTTTGTCCAAAAATTTCTGATAGGTGACATATATGTACTTTTTTTCACCGTTTCTTACCACCGTCCGCTCGGATTCCATGATATTTGACAGATTTCCATCGTGTTCTTCCATCCATTCAGTCAAATACTGCGCCGCAACATCATAGATATCACCCCTGCCTTCAAACAATTCCTCTGCCATCCGGTTCACACCAATACATTTCCCATTGTTGTCATAGGCAAACAACCCAACCACGGAATCGCCCACAATGATAGAATGTATCTTTTCCAGCACCTTCCTGGGCAAGGCATATAACGCCAGATAACAGATTGATATAGCCAGAGACGCATACAGGACGACCGAATAATCGTAGCAGGCATTCAGTGCAGAGCACAAAATATTTAATCCTACTACAGCCAATGTCTGGATCAAAATAGTGCCATATTTCTTTTTGTATATTCCAGGGGCTTGGATAACCTTGTACAAAAGTACGCCTAAGCTGTACAAAACAAGGCCGTAGACAAAGACACGGTGAATCACATGCGGGAACTTTAGCCGGACATCCCAGTACTCCATCCCCAGCTGAGGAGCCGTCATTCTTTCCAGATAAAACATATGTTTGGTAAACGTATTGACCAAAAAAGAGACGGAATCCACACCTGCCAAAAGATAAACGCTGTACCTCGGCAGCTTTGAAGGAGGCCGTACATTCGTGTACCTTGCCACAAACAACATCAAAGATACAACCAGCCAGTCCGTGGTAAGGAAATAGAGGCCACCGGTGAAAGCTGCCAGATGCTTATAGCCGGATGGCACCAAAATGAAGACGGTATAACAACATGCCGTGATAATAGCCGTCGAAATCAATTGAACCACGCTGTCGCGGTTCCTTATCAGTTTCTTATTGGCGATGATAACAGACACGATCATAATGATAATGAGGACAATCAATAAAATCACCAGCGCCTGCAACATATCCTGTTCTCCTTTGCATACCAAAATGATGTGAATTCATGTAGTGAAAATATACCTATTATATTATAACTCAAGAAGATTTTTTTCACAATATCTTACACTGCAGATTTTCTAACAATTTTGTCCTTGCCATTGCGCTTTCTGAAAATTTCCTGTATGATAATGACAGGGTTCAAATACTCAAGCCGTAACTGCAGACAACATACCAGCAGATACGACAGGAAGGAGACCAGACTATGGGATTTATGAGCGGAGATTCCTTTCGCAACATCAAAAACGGTTTTGAAACTATGAACGGAGGCAGATCAGACTCTCCGAAAAAGCTGCCCAACTCCAGGCTTATCGGCATTGTCGCTGTAGTGATCGCCTTTTTTATCCTTGCAGCCAATTCCACCTACGAGATCAAGGAGCAGGAACAGGCGGTACTGATCACTCTCGGCAAGGCCCAGGCAGTGACATCATCCGGCCTGCATTTTAAAATCCCCTTTATTCAACAGGTTCGAAAAGTAAATACCACGATACAGGGCTTTTCCATCGGCTACAATGTTGACACCAATGAGACGATTTCCGACGAGTCCCTGATGATCACTTCGGACTTTAATTTCATTGACGTGGACTTCTACGTGGAGTACCGATACAGCGACCCTGTAAAAGCGCTCTACGCCTCCTCAAATCCGCTTGCGGTCTTAAAGAATATCAGCCAGAGCTGTATCCGCACAGTCATTGGAAGCTATCCGGTGGACGATGTGCTGACCACCGGTAAGAATGAAATTCAGGCTACTATTCGGGACATGATCCTGGAAAAACTGGCGGCACAGGATATCGGTATCCAGCTGGTCAACATTACCATTCAGGATTCCCAGCCACCCACCACAGAGGTCATGGAGGCCTTCAAGGCAGTGGAAACCGCCAAGCAGGGCAAGGAAACCGCTCTGAACAACGCAAACAAGTATCGGAATGAGCAGCTCCCCTCCGCCCAGGCCAAGGCAGATGCCATTGTAAAGGCAGCGGAGGCCCAGAAGGCGGAACGCATAAACGAAGCCACCGCTCAGGTAGCCCGCTTCAACGCCATATATGAGGAGTACATTAAAAATCCCACCATTACCAGAAAGCGCATGTTTTATGAGGCGATGGAAGAACTCCTCCCCGGTTTGAAGGTGATCATTGAAAGCCCCGGCGGCGATATGCAGACCATCTATCCACTGGAGTCCTTTACCGGCAGTTCTAATGTCCAAACTAATAATTCAGCTGCAAACAGCTATAATGTAGAATAAGGAGGCATAGAGTATGAAAACAGTAAAACGCGCTGCACTAGTCATTGTGCTCTTTGCTATTGTCATTATAGGGGGATCCAGCATCGTGATCACCCGCGAAAATGAATACAGCCTGATCCGCCAGTTCGGCCGGATCGATCATGTGATCTCGGAGGCAGGTATCAGCTTTAAAGTGCCGTTCGTTCAGAGCGTGGATAAACTGCCAAAACAGACACTGCTGTATGACCTCTCTCCTTCCGATGTGATCACAAGTGACAAAAAGACCATGATCTGTGACAGCTACATCCTGTGGCGCATCACGGATCCTCTGAAGTTTGCGCAGACGCTGAACAGCTCCATCACTAACGCTGAAAGCCGCCTGGATGCCATTGTATACAACTCCACGAAGAATGTGATCAGCAGCACCTCCCAGGACGACGTGATCTCCGGTCGGAACGGCGCGCTGTCCAAAGCTGTTATCGATAACATCGGTACCTCGCTGGACCAGTATGGCATTGAGCTTCTGGCCTTCGAGACAAAGAAGCTGGATCTGCCCAGCGACAACAAGGCTGCCGTATATGAGCGCATGATCTCCGAGCGCGACAATATCGCTGCTACCTACACTGCGGAGGGAAGCTCCGAGGCACAGATCATTCGCAATTCCACCGATATGGAAGTGACTGTGATGCTCTCCGAGGCTGACAAAGAGGCTGAAATTTTGATCGCAGAAGGCGAAGCCGAGTACATGCGTATTCTTTCGGAGGCTTATGCGGATGAGTCCAGACAGGATTTCTATTCCTTTGTGAGAAGTTTGGATGCATTAAAGATATCCATGCAGGGCGGCAACAAGACCGTGATCTTGTCGCCGGATTCCCCGATTGCACAGATCTTTTATGGAAATTGATGCGGTTTATTTCCCTTCCGCCATTTTCAGCTGCGCCGTCACCAGGCCGTAATAAATTCCCTTCTGTTCCAGCAGCTCGTTATGGGTACCGATTTCCGCCACGCCGTGCTTGTCAATGACTACCAGCCGGTCCGCATTGCGCAGGGTGGACAGTCTGTGGGCAATGGCAAAGGTAGTCCTGCCCTTCACCAGGCGGTCCAGAGCCTGCTGGATCAGGAATTCACTCTCCGTATCCAGGGCTGAGGTTGCCTCGTCCAGGATCAACAGCCGGGGGTTGTTCAGAATTGCCCTGGCAATCGCAATACGTTGTCTTTCACCGCCGGACAGGTTATAGCCATGTTCACCAACATAGGTATTATAGCCGTCCGGCGTTTTGCAGATAAAATCATGGGCATTGGCCGCCTTTGCCGCCTGAATGACCTCCGCTAAGGTTGCATCCTTTCGTGCAAACCGGATGTTGGCAAGGATCGTACCGGAGAAAAGGAAGGTCTCCTGCAATACTACGCCAATCTGGGAGTGGAGACACTCCATCTTGATATCACGGATATCCACGCCGTCGATGGTGATTCGCCCCTGGTCCACGTCATACAGCCGCATGATCAGATTGATCAGGGTGGATTTTCCGGTTCCGGAGGCACCCACCAGCCCAATCATTTCGCCGGGCGCAACTTCGAAATTGATGTTTTCCAGCACAGGCTCATAGGTCTGGTAGCCGAAGGACACTCGCTCAAAGGTAAACGCGCCTTGTATAGGGAATTCTTTGCAGTCCGCCCTGTCCGCCAGCTTCGGCTCCTCGTCCAACACGTCATAGATTCGGTTCAGGCTGGTGATCATCTGCATGACGGCACGGGGCAGATGGGTCATCCAGCCCAGCGGTCCGAACAGATATCCGCAGTAGGTGATGTACTGCACCAGTTCACCCACCGTCATCTCACCCTCCAGCACATCCATGCCGCCAAACAACACAGCGATATAGGTGCCACATCCCATCAGGAAGGTCAGGATTGGGAAAAATATGGCCCAGAAGGTTTCATTCTTGATGTTAATGGCAGCAAACGCCTTTGTCTTTTTCTTGAAACGCTCCGCTTCCCTCTCCTCCTTACCAAAGGATTTCACCACTCTGATACCGGAAATAATATCCTGGAGGCTGCTTTGTAAGTCGTCCGATTTCAGCCACTGCTTGTGAAAGATCACATTGATATGGTGCCAAAAGGCCTTGGAAAGCAAAAACACAATGACGATGAACACCATGGACAGAAGGGTCATCTGCCAGCTGATCGCAAACATTACTACCAGCGATACTGTCATGGTGAGGAGGGTGGAGAACATATCTCCGAACACTTCCTCCATAAAAGTACGAATCTGGCGGGTATCCTGGGAAACACGGTTCATCAGCTCGCCGGGCTTACGGTTATTGATAAAGGAGAGAGACAGCGTCTGTATCTTGTAATATAATTTTTCCCTCAATGTCATGCTTAAAGACGCTCCCAGCTTGGAACAGTTCCAGAATCGTGCCACCTCCAGAAGGATCCTTCCCACCAGCAAAATGAAGGTAATGCCGACGAAAATCCCAAGATCCATCCAAGTACCTTCTCCAGAGGAAAGGGTGTTGTCTATAAAATTTCGCTGTATCATAGGACTCAGCAGATTTATGCCTGCAACGAGCACCATCAGCAGGGAGATCAGCAGAAGCCTTCCAATATATTCTCCGCAGAGCATGAGAAATTTCCGCAGAATATCCGCTTTCCCCTCACAATAAGGACACTTACTGGTGCCGGGAAGGGCACGGCCGCATTTCTCACAATATTTTTCATATTCCAGACTCGTTACCTGCTCCGCCTCACTGGGTGCCTTGCCGTCCTCCATTGCGGTAATGATAGTCTGGGCGCCTCTGGTCACATAGGACACGCGAATAATGTGCCGCATGGAAAAACGGGCGGCACAGATCTCTCTGCCATCTCTGGTGACGATCGTAACGATCCCGCTGTGGACCTGATGCTCACATTTAATCTTCTCGCAATCCTTCAGCAGAAAAGAAGCCGTCACCTGTGTGTCGTCCAGCACAATAAATCTTTTTTCTGTGACAGCCAGCCAGATCTGAGCCGTATAGGACTCCTTTGCCAGCTTGTCTTGATTGTCAAACCACAGATCCACGGGTACACAGTACCAGAGCTTTTCGCCCGGTTCAAGGGAAATCGCTTCAATCTGCGGCGGGGTTAATGTGTATAATAGTTTCATATTTCCTCATTTCTGCGCTTTGATGCGCATGAAAGTGACGTTCAGCCGCGCCCATTCGAAAAGCTGCGCTTCGTGGCTGACTGAACTGGTTAGATAAACAGATCCAGCTTTTTTCGCTCTGTAACACTGAGCTGGTAGAAATCCGGAATCTCGTATCGATTTCCATCGATGTCCGTTACCATCATCCTGGACTCTCCTAGGAAGATGACAGCATCTCCGCTCATCCTTGTGGTGAAGCGACATGCGCCAAAGCTGGTGGTCACATTCCAGTAAGCATACCCATACTCATCCTTGATATCCAACACCTTAGTGATGATGGGCATAAAGTATCTCAGCTTGATCTGCTCCCGGAGCATGTCCTGCTGGTCCTTATCCAGCTGCGAGAGCTTTTCGATGATTCCGATCTCCTTTGCCTTCTCGTCCGCCTCCCGGATAGAAATGTATTCTTCCGGCTCAGTCAGGGGAAAAGTCAGGTAAACGCCCACCCGGGCATACTCCTTCTCTCCAAATCTTAGCGCCACAAAACCGCCGTCCGTCCGGCTGAACCTGGCATTTTCTTTCGTCAGGAACCGCATCTCCAGCAGCTCCTCGGATTCTTTTTTAAGGGCTTCCTCATCAAATTCCTGTAGATTCAGCAGATCCATTCCCATATTTTCCTGTTCCATGAAAATCCCTCACTCCTTCTGTTATATACACTCTATGATCGTTACAAATGTGACGCGCTTATTCACTGTCTTACAGAGAATTACTCGATCCCGCGCATAGCCAATGCCTTCGTCTGCAGCTCACTCAGCTTGTAGAAGGTTCCCTTCTTCGCCAGAAGCTCCTCGTGGGTTCCGGACTCTGTGATCCTTCCCTCGTCCAGCACAATCAGGTGGGTGGCGTTCCGCAGGGTGGAAAGCCTGTGGGCAATGGACAGCACCGTCCGCCCTTTTTCCAACCGCTCCAGTGATTTCTGGATGGCCAGCTCCGTCTCCGTATCCACCGCCGAGGTGGCCTCATCCAGGATCAGGATCTTGGGATCCGCCAGAATTGCCCTTGCAATGGAAATTCGCTGCTTTTCCCCACCGGACAGAGAACGGCTTGATGAACCAAGGAGCGTATCATATCCCTCCGGCATCCGGCAGATAAAGTCGTGGGCATTGGCCTGAACGGCCGCCCGGACTATCTCCTCTCTCGTGGCGTCCGGCCTGGCATAGGCGATATTCTCCGCCACTGTGCCCATGAAAATATAGGTCTCCTGGGACACCATAGCGACGTTCTTCCGCAGCTCCCTAAAACCGTACTGCTTCACGTTGACGCCATCCACCAGCACTTCCCCTTCATCCGTGTCATACAGCCGTGAGATCAGGTTCACCAGCGTGGATTTTCCCGATCCGGATCTTCCCACAATGCCGAAGACCTCACCCGCTTTGACATGAAAGCTGACATCTTTCAGGATGGGCTTATGGGCATCATAGCTGAAGGTCACGTTTTTCAGTTCGATCTCTCCGCGCAGGCTCTCAGGCCGAAGCGGCTCAGCTGCCTCCTTTACCTCCGGAACCGCATCAATGATCTCAAACATACGCTGGGCGGAGTTCATACAGTTGGTATACCAACGGATGATCCGGGACATAAATTCCAGCGGCCACTTCAATTGTCCCACATACCCGGAGAAGGTCAGAAGCATACCAACCTCGATATGGGAGCCGCTGATGATCATTGCACCGCCCACTGCCCATACCAGAAAGCTGATGGTATCCTCCACCGTACAGTACAGCGCAAAAAATTTATTGTCATATTTCACAAGATCCAACTCAGCTGTCCGGACTCTGGTGTTATTCTTGTCAAAGCGGGTCATCTCCTGCTCTTCCTGTCCGAATGCCTTGACTACCCTGGCTCCCGTAAAGTTCTCATTCATCTGGGAATTTAACCGTCTGTTGGCGCGATGCCGTTTCCCGTAATAGTGCCACAGATGGGGCATCATACGAAAACTCATGACAACCAGCACGGGCATGAACAGAATGGAGATCAACGCCAGCAGGGGACTTAGGATGAACATAATGGTACATGTTGCAAGCAGCTTACCCACATTGATAAAAAAATAAGGAATGCCATCAATGAAAAAGCTTGATATCTCTCCTGCATCGTCCGATACCCTGGTCATCAGTCCGCCAGTCTGCCGTCTGGAATAAAAGCTGATGGACAACCTTCCCATGGAAGAAAAAACCTGGCTTTTCAGCTTGGCAACCACCTCCGGAGCAATCCGGGCTGTGAGAACGCCCTGCAGAATACCAAGCGCCTGCATGACTATCTTTGACAGAACCATGGCAATCACAAGAACCACCAGGGCCGTCACAAACCGCCCTGAGGGAATATGTAACATTTCCAAAAATGCCTCGTTTTTCGCCAGAACCTGATCATACAGGATGGTACCGCTCAGATATGGCCAGACCAGATCCAGCGCAGCAGTAGCCACATAGCAGAATATCATAACTGCCAGCGTCAGCTTGTAGGGCTTAAAGTATGACATCACGCGCAGCAGGATGGATTTCTTGTCCATACACTTGGGGCAGACCTTGCGCTCCTGATCGGGATAGATCATTCCGCACTTGGGGCAGCACTCTCTTCCCTTTTTCACATCCAGATCCTCGGTCTGGATGTCCTCTTCCTTCTTTATCTTCTCCAAAAGACGGCAGAGCCGCAGAAAGGTCTCCAGTCTGGTGTTGGAAAAATGGCACAGATTTCGGTCCGTTCCGTCAATTTCCGCCATCAGAACGCCGGTACCGATCTCCCGAATAACCTCCAGCTTCTCAATCTGCGACAGATCAAAGAGCTGCAGGGCGGGCTCCTCCAAAAGGATGGCGTCCTCCTGTATCTGCCATCCCGCATAGCCGCCAAACCGGTACTCTACCTTCTCCCGGTAAGGGTATGCTGCAAAGATCAGTTTTTGTTTTGTCAGAGCAACGATGGAATCTGCAAAACGGTACTCCATGTCAAAATCTGCTATGGCTGAGAAAATGATGTCCTCTTCTGCGATGTTGTGTTTTTTGATAATGCTTATAAAGCTTTTTGGTAACTTCATATTTTTTACCTCCAGGTTTACCCACGTGCGCTCGCGCAAGCACGGCGCCTGCGGCTAAACTAACTATTCTGCTTGGCGCCGGGCACCTCGCTTTCGCTCGGTGTCGCGGCTGTCGCCGCATGTGAGTTAGTTTAGCCACATGCGCTCGCGCAAGCACGGCGCCTGCGGCTAAACTAACTCACGCCCGGCTCGTAGCTCGCGCAAAAAAACACCGTGGCTTCCGAAATAGCCACGGTGCACAAAATCTTCTTGTTCATATCTAGTCTGATCAAGAAAAAAACCTGCCATATATCGGGAGACAAAGGTATCGATTTTGAATTTGAACGGTTCTGTTAGTTCTCATGGTCATGATCTTTGCCTCCTTTCTTATTTTTTTGACCGTTTTTCAGTATAGCGGTATTGAGGACAGATGTCAACAGTATTGATGCATTTAATAGAAATATTTTTAATGCTATGTATCCTTCTCCTCTTCTATTGCGCCAGATTCCTTATCTTTGGAAATATCTTTCGCAGGAGAAAATATAGCGCCGCCCCCAGACAGCTGCCTAGGA
This sequence comes from Acetatifactor sp., assembly GCA_022511385.1. GTDB lineage: Bacteria > Bacillota > Clostridia > Lachnospirales > Lachnospiraceae > Acetatifactor. The sequence goes on along the minus strand of JAFLRN010000056.1, from coordinate 7,042 downwards.
AATTTAAAATAATATCGTCCACATCCACACTCCGGCCGATAAAAAGCTGGACCGTCTCAATAAAGAACGTCAGTCCCAGGGCACACAGAATGATCGAAGAAACCCGCTGCTGCCGCTTCCACAAAAGCACCAGCCCAAATCCCCATGGCATAAACATGAAGATATTGCCAAAGAAATTTACCTCGAAATAACCTCTGACATAATGCTCGAAATAGCCGATGATACTTCGGAACGGGACCAGGTTGATCCCTTCCCCGCTCCGGATTCTACTGACAGCCCCTCCAAGGCCGCCATATATATGCAAATATGGCGGTCCCACTGTCAGCACTAACAGTCCCACCATGAAAAGCACAAATACTGCCAACACCGCTTCCCTTGTTGACCATTTTCTCCAGGGCTTCCGGAGCAGCAGATAAAATGGCAGCGCTATCAGAATCACCTTGCACAGCTCCCAAATATATTGATTTACCACCGGCGCCACCTCCTTGTCTTCTGTATACAACATATCATATCTCATACGTTTCATAAACAGAAATCGACATAAATAGACTGATTTACATCTGTATAGAGGGAATGAATAAGATTACTCAGCCAGAGTAAATACCGCCATAATGCTTCCGCTGCCCAGAGCGTCTTCCCAGCCAGTCAGGTCGTCTATTTTCCCAATTCTTGTGTAGCTCCAGGAGTTGGAGCCATAGAACATCACAATCTGATTCCCACTATAAAGCACAATATCCCCGGCAAAAGTGGTCGTCTGTTGATTCTCCGTTGTCAGGCTTCTGCCAAGGGGTCCCACCTTTTCAAAGCCGGAATAGTCGCTCATATCGATTGAGACCGGTGCATCCTTCATCATTTCCATAAACTCCCGGACAGCAGCATTGTCTTCCAAGGTTGCGGTAAAAACTGTATCACCAATCTGTACATTCATTTTCATTTCTTTTACTCCCTCCAACTTCTCCGTTTCTTCTGAATGTTCAGTGCTTTGTTCAGGGGGCAGGGATTCCGGCGGATCCGTTGCCGGACTGGCCGGAGATGTGCTGTTTGCATTCTGCTGATAAGAATCTGTATCAGCCGGAAATGGGGCCGTATCATCAGGCTTGGCACTACAGCCGGTCATGATCAGCAAAATAATAAATGCGATCACCCATACGATCAATACTGCACTGCACATTTTACCCAAGGTATTTCTTCTCTTATTTTTCACAATGAAGCCTCCTATTTTCGGCCAGGCATCTCTGCTTGCAGCATATTTTATCACTATCTACAGCTACATGATTTCTCTTTTATACACTCTGGAATCCTCACCATGCACGTCCTTCATCATTTTATAAAAGGAATAACCATACTTTTCATACAATCCCGTTTCTCCGGTGGAGATGTATACCTGTCCGGCTCCATTATTTTTCGCCGCTTCATAGGCAGCCTCCAGGAGAATCCCCATATACCGATGTCCCCTATATTGAGGGAAAGTATATACAAATCCGATCCATGGCCCAATATCAGCGTCCCGTATATCATCCAATTCTGCAAGCGTACAAAATGATATTAACTGTCTGTCCTCTGTCAGCAGAAATACTTTTGTTGTGTTTCCACACAGCGTTTTTAACTCATTTTTACAGATTAATTCATACAGGTACCGCCCTGCTCCCCAATCACTCATTTTGATCTGATCTATCCAGTATTCTCTTTCATCTATGCCATAAAGTTCCTTGACTTCCATTTCTAATCTCTCCTGAGACAATATCCACACTTATTTATAACTCCAACTCCATAGCAACATGCGCAATGCCTTCTTCTAAAAATTCATCTGAAGTAACTTGAAAACCCAGTTTTTCATAGAAGCCTACCGCATGATTCTGAGCATCCATGCAGATCTTTTGGCATTGTGTTTTCTCCTTTATTGCTTTTACGCTATCTATCATCAATTCTCTGCCTAAACCAATCCCATGCCGTAAGGTAAAAACTCTGCCAATATGAACAATATCCGTATTGTCATCTTTGTAATATGCTCTCAAATAGGCAGTCACCCTATTATCTTCCCAAAAAAAGCAATGGATACTTTTATAATCAATATCATCCATGTCCTGACACTTGATATTTTGCTCCAGCATAAAGACTTCTGCCCTTGATTTTAATATTTCGTATAATTCTGCTAAAGTTAATTCATCAAAAAACTTGACATTGAGATTCATTTTCGCCATTGTTCCTTATTTAGTTTTGCATCCGGATCTGCTGGCCCTGAATCAGGGGATAGTTGACGAGAGCCGTTCCGTCCAGATTCTCCCGATGCATATCAACACCGGTAATCTGGCTGTTTTCATAGGTCGTATAGTAGTAAATGCCCTTATCCGTGTTGCAGCAGGAGGAATAGATGGTGTACTCGAAACCATGCTCCACCCGACAGCAGCCCCGCTGCTGGGCTACAGAGGCAAGGATGTGAAAGAACTGGCTGACGCTCTCTGATTCCGATGAACCGGACATGGAATTGAGCTTTGTAAAGGCCGCTTTCACGAAACGGGAAGCGGAGGACAGATCCCCCGGCAGGCCGATCGCGCCCATCCCCCTGCTATAAGGTGTGAGCGTCAATTCCTGGGAAAACCGGCTGACCGGCTCATCCCGGGTCAGCCCCATGTAGTTTGACAGATTCAGCAGATGAAAATCAAAGGTAGGATTGTTCGTCATAACGCCCACAGGGTTGTCATAAATCTTCACCCCTTCCCTCACCGACTCCACCACGATGCTCTCATCCCGGTCAGAGATCATCCAATGCAGGGGCGACAGAGGAAGCTGTGGGTTGAAATCCTCCTTCAGCAGGCTCATGCGAGAAAGCTTGTCCCGCACCTCGCCTACCGTCGCGCATTGTCCCAATATCCAGGGTATGAACTCGAATGGGGTGACGTTGTCTTTGCCCGGATCCTCCGGCTTGTAATCCGCATTGCCGGGAAAGTTCAGTCCCGCCATGCTCAGCCCCTTTTCGTTGGTGGCATCATAATAGAGTGGATAATCTGCCTGAACAAAGGCCATGCCGATCATGGCATAGTGGCTGGACATAACGCCCATGCGCCGAAAATGGAACGGATAGTTTCGTGGCGTCACCGTAACTGTTTCGCTATAGGAAAATTCATAATCCAGATTGCGTCCAAAATAATGATCTGTGGTTTTGTATGTGGCTGCTGTACACATGGCTGATAAACTCCATCCTTTTAAATTTGCTTAAACTATTATAATTATACTTAAGTTCCTATCTGAAATCAACACTGGCATTTAAGACCCGAACCTAAACAGCAACAATCCCGCAGATACTACCTCTCAAATAGCGGTCTGCGGGATATTTCTTTGCATCTGTCTAGAATAGATCAACCCGAACTCCCCTGGCCTTCATCAAATTGAGGGCCTGCAGCGCACCGGAGGAATCGTCGGCAAAGGCAACCCACTTGCTGCCGGACGAATCGTAAATGACATAACCCTGCCCAATGGTAACCCGTTGGATCTCACGATAAGTAAGTCTCTTTTGGGCGCCTGCCATGGGTACATATGTTACACCCTCCTCATCAAAGATCAGCTTCCAGCGGCTGATGGCGCAAACACCCGCCGTCAGAAAGATGCCAACCAGAGTAAAAATGAATACCTGGAGCAGATAATCTCGCAGCGACCCATCCACATAGCTGTACACCAGCGTGAAAATTGTAGCTATCCAGATAATGGCCACAAGCACATAGCATATATTGAGAATACCGCTGCGCTTCTGCAACTTAATCGTGTTCATAGCCCCTCCTTTATCGTATATAGTTTCCTATCTCTCCCTGGAATCAATAAACAGCACGCCCAGTGTACCCGGACCACAGTGGCTTGAGACAACACCGCCTGCTCTTGTTTCCCATATTTCAGAAAAGATATGAAGCCCTTCCAAATACTTCCGAACCTGTTCCACAATCTCTCTGTCGCATCCGGAGTGAGTAATAAAAACCCGGGTTCGGCTCGCAGCTTTCAAATCCTCTTCCATGTCCTTAACATAGGACATTATCACCTTGTCCATACTGCCGCGGTATTTCTTTGCCGACTGCATTGCTCCGTCTGTCACCTGAATCCTGGGATGCAGCTTCAAAGCGCCTCCCGCCATGGCTGCCAGTCCGCTGCACCGACCGCCGCGATGAAGATATGTAAGCGTATCTACCACAAAGCTTGCACGCACTCTGGGTATTAATTCCTCCATCCTTTGCACGATCTCCTCCGCCGCTCTGCCCTCCCTGGCCATGGCTGCCGCCTCTACAACCAACAGTCCGATCCCGGTGGATAGGTTTTGGGAATCGATCACATGGATACTGCTTTCCGCCTCTAGCTGTTCCGCGGCCATTCGCATAATATTCCCGGAAGAAGACATGGAGCCGGAGATAGAAAAGCAGACGATCTCATCTCCCTTCTTTACATAAGGCTCAAACAGCTCAATCGCACGGTCTATAGAAGGAGCTGAAGTCTTTGGCGTATCCTTGTGAGCTTCAGACCAGTCATAAATTTCTTGAATCGTAATATTTTGACCATCCTCATATTCTTCTTCCCCCAACAGAATATGTAAGGGCAGAATGGAAATATCATACTTGTCCAACAATTCATGGGACAGATCACAGGTACTGTCCGAAATAATCTTTACCACACTAAACACTCTCCTTTAAATCTGTTCTGTTTTAGCGCCCTATGAATTTGTACGCTAATAGAGAGTATATCATATTTTTATTCTATTCACAAACATTTTGTCTGTCTGCCAAATTGCTTTTTCCTGTGTAAATCCTGCGCCACAATCATGCTATACTTAGCTCATATCAAGGTGAAAAATTAGAATTTCCTGATCTTGCACAATTCTACTTTTATGGCCGCCAGCACAACTCCATAACCCATCAACAAGAAAAATGCACCCATGACTTTTCCCATCTCAAAATATTCTTCCCTTGTAAACCATCCCGCCACATCAGAAACTGGCGGCACAATCCACAGAATATATTTTGTCACGGGAACCTCCGCCACAATTCCGATCCTGGTCACAGAAACCAGCGCACAAAAAACTGTCAAAACAATCCCCACGGTCCGCTTCCGTATGATCCTTGACGAAAAGATTCCCCCTACCATACTGCCCACAAAAGAACAGGCAAACATAAGCAAAATACCGCCTATGATATCCGACACGAGAATACCCCGCGCAAACAACATTCTTCTCTGCAGATAATGAGCTGCCACCGGAACACAAAGGGACAACAATGTAACCACTCCGCTGAGCACACCGGAAAATAACACCTGCCCAATATAATATTTCCTCTCACTCTGCATGCGCAAAATGATGATCTGTTCCGATACCTCCGGTTCTATCTCCTGACACGTCATTCCGACCCAGACCATGATGACGAACAACAAAAGACCCATAATCGCAAAGCTGCTGACAATCTCAGCCGGCGGCAAACTATACATAATTTGAAAGACAATAAATAATCCGATCAACGGCGCTACATATTTTGCTGACAGGGCATACTGCTTATACTGATACCGCACAAACTCAATTATCACTTTCATCTAACAGTCCCTCAATTTCATTCACATTCTTCGTCTTCTACCTCTCCCATTCATTCACTGGCTTCATTCCACATACCTCTTAAGTTCCATCCTGCCTCTAACATCTCCATCACAGCACGGTTACACTCCCTCTCAGTAACCCGCATATTACATCCCTGTTCTGTAAACTGCAGATGCCCTTTCCAGGTTTCCGGGATCTCCGCCTTTTCCGTCCTTACAAATAACATGGTATACCATCGCTCTTCTCCAGTAAATCTTGTGTCGGACGCAACAAATTTTCCCTCTGAAAACTCATACACTTGATCTGCGATGGCATCCACAAGGTAGGGTTCATGACAGGACATCAAGATTGTGACGTTATGCCTTCGCATCTCTTTAATCTTCCGAATAAATACCTGCTGGGACATCACATCCAGCCCGGACAGCGGTTCGTCTAATAACAAAATATCCGGTTCACTTAGCATAGCCTGTATCACCCCAATCTTTTGCAGGCTTCCCTTCGACAGATGCTTCATGGGAATATTCAGCATTTGGGATACAAAGAATTCTTCCGCCAACCCATGGATTCGTTTTTCCAATTCCGTACTGTCAAGCCTTTCCAGTTTTCCCATATAAGTCAAATATTGCCCCACCGTCAGATTCATTTTCGGAAAATGTTCCGGCACATAGCGAATTCTATTTCCTTTCTCCAGGCAAACCCTTCCCTCCGTGGGTCTTACTAGTCCTGCGATAATTTTTAGCAAGGTGCTTTTTCCACATCCATTGTGTCCGGTAAATGCAATGGACCGCCCCTGCTCTATGGCTAAATTGACGTCATTCAGGATAACTTTTTTGTCGTACTCTTTTACAATGTGGTTTAACGTGATCATATTATTTCCTCATACATAAGCTATTCCAGTCATTAAGAATGCATCACAGCAAAAAGCCTTGAAAAACCAGGACATTTTTCCTTTTAATCAACCATGCGGAAGATGGGACTTGAACAGTGGACCATCTCCGTAAATACTGATAGAAAGGGGATTCCAGAGCGTTGACTTGGGGTGTGTAAACAAAGTGTAAACAGAAATTTTTAGCTTTTCTGTTGCTGATGTCGTCTATATTACACTTATTGTCAAGAATATCCTTATTATGATATAATTTTTCCGTTGTCACACTCCATTCCGACACGGAAAGGAGGTGTTATCTTGGCAATACTTATATCTTTTCTGGTCTCCGTTGTGGCAGGTGTAGTTAGCTACTACATATATAAGTGGTTAGACGGAGACGACAGTGGCGACTAGCCCACAACAGAAGCCCTACTTTAAATAGGGCAGAATCCCCAGTAGTCGCAACCTACTGGGGATTCGTTTTGTGCCATCTTGGCACTTATATCTTTTCTAGCTGTTCATAGTATACCATTTTCTGATAGAATGTCAAGTACAAAGGTCTTCTTGAGTTTCCGTAGTTTTATCCACAGACTCCCTGTTTTACAGGTCCCTTTATG
>JAFLRN010000055.1 GCA_022511385.1 Acetatifactor sp. | reverse complement strand
ATCCCACGATATATCCTCCTTAATCAATCACTCTGACACCATCTACATAGATGTTTATTTTTTTGATCTCAATGCCGGTAAATTCTTCTACCTTGTATTTTACGCTGCTGATCAGATTGTCTGCCACCGCAAGTATGCTGACACCGTAAGAGACGATAACGTGAAAGTCCAGGACAAGTTTGTTGTTGTCCAGGGAGACGCTGATCCCTCTGGTGATGCTGTCGCGTTTTAAGAGCTTCACCAGACCGTCCCTGACGCTGACACCTGCCATGCCCACGATACCAAAGCATTCCACTGCTACTGTGCCTGCATATTGGGCAATCACGTCTCTGTCAATGATGATATTTCCCATGTGGGTATTCATAGAAGAACCTTTCATAGTGATTTTTCCTTTCTTCTTTATATTATATATTTATTATATATTTTTACAACAACTTACCGAAGTGCTGCTAAGATTAATTGATCTTTATTTAAACGGAATTTATCTAAATTACAATTTTTTTCCTCCGTTAATTCTGATTTCGGATGCCTGGGGCGTGGTCGGTGGCGGAATTGCGCTTCGCGCTCTCCACTGCCCCTGGCGGCTGCCACTGAGGGGTGTAAACACCCTCAGTGCTCATAGAGTGGCGCTCCCTCAGAGGTGATATACTGCGAAAAATACGTGCAAGTACGATTTTTCTCTGTCTATCCCCTCTAGCTGAACTGTTTACTACTATACCATTTTTCCCCAGAAAAGGGAACATTAAATGCGAAAAAATAAAAAAAGATTTTTTTCTACTTGCTTTTTCTGCATATTTCTGGTAGTATATCACTGTTGCGGGCATATGAACCCAGAATTTTTAGAAAACAAAGTAACGAGGAGGTGTCAAGATGGCTAAGTGTGATATTTGCGGCAAGGGCGTTCATTTTGGTAACAATGTAAGCCATTCTCATAGAAGAAGCAATGCAATCTGGAACTCTAACGTAAAGAACGTAAAGTGCAAGGTAAACGGCGGTTCCAGAAGAATGCACGTCTGCACCAGCTGCTTAAAGTCCGGAAGGGTGGAAAGAGCATAAGGCTTTTCTGCTGATGATAAGGTATATAAAAAGAGTAGGTTTTTCCTACTCTTTTTTGTTATGGGCCGTCTAGACCCTGTTAAGCTTACTTGTCCCGTTCTATTCTTCCCTGCCCTTCCGCCGCAGATATTCCCTATTGATGATCTGGGCCATTTCCTCGTCTCCGAACAGGTTGTCGGGATGAAAAATCTTTACCAGATCCTTATACCGTTTCCGAAGGGCAAGCGGATTGTTGGCGCCCCGGAACAGAAGTCGCACGGATTCCTCCATCACCGGACCGCCTCTCTCCTCACGCACATAACTTGTCCGCTCCTCCAACGCCTTCTTCTGGCGTTCAAAGGAACGTCTGTCCTCGTCCAACTGGCGGAAGCCATCCTGAAGAATGGCAAGCTTCTTTTCAAAAAATAAGTTTTCCTCCTTCAGGCGTTTTCTCTCCTGAATAGTACGGCGGTTCAGCTCCTCCAACTCCTTGCGCAGCTGCACCCGTTCCTTCAAAAAATCCTCCTGAGAGGTTTCAAGCTCCCTGCGAGCGTTCTCAAGACGGATATTCTCCTGAAAAAGCCAGAGCTTTGCTTCCTTGAGTTCATCGATATCCTCTGCCCTGCTTACCTCTTCCCAATCAATCATTTCCATCAATCAACCTTCCGATCATACTGCCGGGGGTATTCGCATCTTGTACATTAGTCGCCGCAAAAACAGTTATATCCAACAAACAACAGCAGAGCAATGATAATCAGGCCCACCAGATTATTGCGGGTGATCAGCATAAGCAACATACCGACCGCTATAAAAAAGCAGACAAGACCTATGATCTTTTTCATAACACCCTGAACATCTTATCTTACTCTTAATATATGCACTGCAGCGGCTTTATTGAATTATTCCCCAGTATTTTCCGCCTTCTCAGGAAATGCAATGTCCACCACCTCAGCGTCTGACATTTCATCCTTGTTCTTAGGCTTTGTAAATTTATCTACAAGATCTGGAATCATATCCAGAACTTTGGTGACAACATCCTGGTTCTTGATATTTACAAGTTTCGTAGAACCGTCCTTGATCACGATCACAGCGCTTGGGGTCATCTTACCGCCAAGTCCGCCGGCGCCTGACGAGGAGTGTTTGTCTCCATTTGTTCCGGCTCCCGCGCCCACACCGAAGCTGACATCTACCAAGGGCAGAATAATGGTATCGCCCACCTGTGTGGCTTCTCCCACCACAGTCTTTGTGGAAAGTACGGTATCCATGCCCTGCAGCAGTGATTCCACTACGCCCTGAAACTGATTTTCCCTTTCTGCCATATATCCTCCTATCTGCTGCTTTTGCAGCCAGTTCCTTCACAATTATCTAGTCCAAACTTATTTCCTGCGTTCCTGGTTTTTATTTTTAACCTGTTTGTCCTTGGAGTGCTTCCTTTTCTGCTTCGCTCTTCGGCCCCGCCCCTGGGGACTTCAGCTTATTCAGGAACTGTCTCAACCGCTTGTCCCGAATCACCTGAAGCACCTGCCAAAGCAACACTGACAGGGTGGTAAACCCGGATGCCTGAAAGTTTCCTTCCAAAACTGCCCGCTGAAAGTCCGGAGTCACCAACACGGACGGACCAAGCATGGGCATCAACATACCGTATATGCCGTAAGCATAGCCTGTGGTGTCCGGCTCGCCTGTGCCAAAGAGAATTTCGGCCTTCAGCTTTCTTGGACGCAGATTCTTTAAAATTTTATTAACGCGCAGCATGACATAAGATAGAAGCTGTTTTGTCTCCCTGTCGGCAAAAAGCTCCTTGTAATAGGATATATTTTGCCAAATCTCTTTTATTTTATCATATATTGATCGGATTGTGTACTGAATCTTTGCAATTTTTTGAGAAATCCATGAACCCGACTTCTCTCCCGGCTGCTCTCCTGTTTCAGCCTCCGTCCGATCTGTTTCAGCGCTATCAGCTTCCTGCGGCTTTTGGTCTGGCTCCTGCAAAGTATCGGTTGGTCTCTTTTCACCTGTTTCTTCCAGTACCGAACTGGCTTCCGGTTTTTCTCCGCTCTTTTTATTCTTACGCTTCTTTCCGGCTTTCTTCCTGTCATTTTCCTGGTTTGAATCTGAGTCTTCAATCGGTTCATAAATTGTAAACCACAGAAACTTCACTGTCATTTTTCCCGGTTCGGGATATTTGTAACGCAGCCGCAACAAGCCAAACAGCCAATCTGCCTTTGCCATGAAAACCAACTCATCCAACATCTTTTTTCCCGACACCCGATAGGTGACAGGAAAGAAAAGCGCCAGCAGGATCGCCACAAGCAAAAGCCCAATTATCACGAGAAGCAGGATTCCCACCACGGACAATATCCGCAAAATAATGCCTAACATAACAAATACTCCTTCAGCGCACAATCGCCTCTAGCCCTGAGACACTCCTGCACAAGCCGCTCCACCAGTTCAACTGCTTCATCATGACTGCCTGCGATTCCCACCACATAGGGCGGATGTTTTTTATAATAGCTCTGGGCCAGCTGTCTTGCATCAAAGATATCCAGCTGATCTGAGGCGTTGCGTGAGACCGTGATCAGAAATACGCCGGAAAAAACGGGATTTTTCTCCAGCTTCTTAATGATTTTATCCAGTTTATTTTCGTTGATACTATCTCCCAGATACAGATCAGGACGATAGGTAAGCGAAATCGACATAATTACTTCCTGCCTCAATTATTTCCAGTATACCATGATAATTCCGGCATCATGGTATTTATGGCCTTTTGGCCGTCAAATGCCCTGAATAAGGTCATTATATCATAAGGAAATCAATTTGTAACCAAAAAACTGGACAAGGCTGTAAAAGACTGCAAAAGCGCAGAAATTGATCCGAATAAGATTGACAGCTGCTTTTCCAGGACAAAGCTGAATAGGCCATAGGGACAGTTGACATTTGCCAAAATCTCTTATAAAATCATAGAAGCGAGTTGAAAAAGGTTACATGGTATTAAATGTGACAAAGGGGGACATACAGCAGGATGAAAACTGTTGCAAGAATGGAACTAAAACCGGGAATGACCTTGGGCGAGGATGTGGTTTGGCAGGATAAAGTGCTCTTTGGCGCAGGTACTGTTCTGTCACAGATCCAGATTGAAAGAATGAAGCGCTACTCTATCATGCTCGTCACAGTCATGGAGGACGTGGATTTTGCCACCACTCATTACGAAAGGCTCAGATATTCTCAGGAGTTTAAGATATTTGAACAGATGCATGCCGAGAATCTCATGGCATATAAAAAACTGATGCACGATTTTGTCACCAAGGGAACACCTATTCCTGCACAGGAACTTTTGAATATTTATAATGCAATGCGTATAACCTATAATTCCTGCTCCGAATTACTGGACTACCTGTATAATCTGATGCCAAACGAGGATGAGCTTACCTATAACCACTGCCTGAACTCCGCCCTGCTTGCGGGTTTTTTTGGCGAGTGGATGGAAATGTCCCAGACCGACAAGCTGGATCTGATCCTGGCCGGTTTTTATTACGATATCGGAAAGCTGCAGCTTCCATACGAATTGCTCTGGAGTTCGGAAAAACTTACACCGACGGAATACGATTTAGTAAAAAATCACCCCTCAATCGGATGGAACATGCTGAGCAAGACAGACCTTTCACCTAATATTATGGACGCTGTGCTGATGCATCACGAGCGCATGGACGGCAGCGGATATCCCCGACAGATAAAGGGGGACGAAATCAGCATTTTTGCCCGTTATATAGCCATAGTCGACACCTACATAGCTATGGCCTCTCCCAGACCCCACAGGGAAGCTCACACGCCCCTGCAAATCATTGAGACTCTGGAACAGGATATTGCTAAATTCGATGCGGAGCTGCTGGTTCCTCTGATGAAGCGCATAGCAGACGCCCAGATTGGCAGTTCGGTAAAGCTAAGTGACGAGTCGGTGTGGGATGTGTTCATTATCCATCCGGACAGATTCTCCCGTCCGATCTTAAAAAATCAAGCTCAGGAAATTCTGGATCTGGCTGAACATCCGGAACTGCAAATTGTAAAGATGATGTGACCAAGGATAAGGTAATCTTATAGAATGGGGCGGCCGAAGGTAATCAGTAATACTTTCGGCTGCCCCATAAATTATTCTTTTTCAATTCCTGATATTCTTCATAGGCTTTTTCCAATATCTGTTTTTCATTTGCAAATTTTAACAGATGATACGCCTCGTGATATTTATAAAATCCGGAATCCAGAAAAAACTCTTCCTTTTGAGGTTTGCTGTAGTAACTGTCCGCCATCATCAGGTACCAGTGGACCTCCTTCATCACGGTATCCTCAGGAACCGCAAAGCTGTACTCGCTCTTTCCGATATACTTGATGATGGTAGCTTTTGCACCAGTTTCTTCCCTCACTTCACGCAGCGCAGTCTCTTTATAATCCTCTCCTGACTCCACTGTACCCTTGGGCAGTACCCAGCCTTCATACTTGTTTTTCACATTTTTGTACAAAAGCAGTATCTTTCCGCGAAAGATTACCACACCTCCGCAGCTGGTTGCTTCAATCATTGTAATTCCTCCTGGTTTTCTTTTTCCATGAAATAGCAGTCGAACAGTCTTCTGGCAATGGGCACTGCATACTCTCCTCCGCTTCCGGCGCCCTCTACGATGATGGTGACGCAAACCTCCGGATCATCCGCCGGTGCAAAGCCCGTAAACCAGGCGTGGCTGTCCCCCTTTATATTGTTATATTCCGCAGAGCCCGTCTTTCCTGCGGCGGTATATGCCTGTCCGTCCAGCCGTGATGCCGTTCCCATTGTCACCACCGCCGTCATCAATTCTTGAAGGATTTCTGCTTCCTCCTGGCTCATCAGTCGCCCATAGGTTTGGGGCCGGAAGGTTTTTACCACCTTCTCTTCAGCACTCTCCACCCGGTCAATGAATAACGGTTCCATCAGCACGCCGTCGTTTGCAATGGCGCAGGTGAGCATATTCAGGTGCATGGGGGTGATCTGGGTCTTTCCCTGGCCAATGTAGGTCTGCATCATCTCGCTGTCCGTGATATTCTTTGATATCTGTATGCTGCTTTTTGCATATCGAAGAGAGATGGGAAGTTCCCCGTCAAACAACAGATCATTCAGCGTCTGCTGAAACTGATCCCTGTCCAGACTCATACCAATATTGGCAAATGCAGCATTGCAGGATTTTGCAAAAGAAGCTGTAAAGTCAACTCTGCCATGGCTGGTCCCATGATAACAGTTGATACGGCCTGTTCCCGAACTATAATAACCATCGCAGCTAAAGGTATACCGGTCATAAGTGTCAGGATTCTGGCGGATATATTCTAACGCTGTCACTATCTTAAAGGTAGAGCCGGGCGGATATAGCCCCTGGGTAGCACGATTCACCAGCACGGAACTATCCTCGTTCTGAATCAGGGAATCCCAGATCTCAACAATCTCATTGGGGTCAAAATTCGGGTGGGACACCATTGCCAGCACCCTGCCTGTCTTCACTTCCGTCATCACTATGGCGCCCTGATATTGGCCTAGCAGGGTGTCAGCCTGCTTCTGTATCTCAACATCCAAGGTTGTATACACTTTGTCGCCAGGATTTTTCACACCGGCCATACTGTTTTCCACCTTACTGCTCAGGGATATGCTAGTGTTGAGCAGATAATAATTTGCGAGCGCCTCCACTCCCATTCTTCCCTGTGTTGAATATCCTACAACATGAGAAAACAGGTTTCCGTAAGGATAGACCCTGATCTCATTCTTGGCACCATCCAGCACTGTCTCAGCCAGCACATCACCATCCCTGGAATAGATGGTTCCCCTGTAATTTCGGGAAAGTAAAAGCTCCTGGCGGGAATTGTAGCTATTGTTGAACATTTCCTGCTTACTGGTGGCTGTAAAATATGTTAGATGGATGATCATCACCGCAAACAGCGTGACAAAGAGGCCGATGGTTGCCGTGATCTGTACCCAGTTGTCTTGCAAGGTTGTTTTTGGCCTATTCGTTTTTGGCTTTTGACTTTGCTTTTGAGGCCGCTCTTTTTTTGCCAACGCGCCTGCCTCCTTCCTGCTTTGATTGAATGTATATTCCCTGAACAATGAAAAACATGATCATGGATACCATGACGGAGCTGCCCCCATAGCTGATAAAAGGCAGAGTCACTCCCGTCAGCGGAATCAGCTTGACACCACCGCCAACGGTGAGAAATACCTGAAAGATGTACATGATTCCCACACCGTACACAATAATCTGGTAAAATCGGTCACTGATCCGCATTGCAAGCAACATCATGACAAGAAACATACTCACTGTCACAATCACAACGCAAATGCCAAAAATGACGCCCAGCTCCTCACAGATGGAGGAAAAGATAAAGTCCTCCATCACATAGGGAATATCGTCCGGATTTCCCTGTAAAAGTCCCATACCAAACCAGCTCCCGCTCCCAATGGCAAACAGCGACTGGGTAATGGCATAGCCCTGTGCGTCTATGTGGGCCCATGGATCCTGCCAGGCCAGCACTCTGTTCCTGACATGGGCAAACAGCTGGTAAGCCACCCAGGATGCAGCGCTTCCGCCCACAGCACCTGCCAGCAGATAGAGATAATTCTTTGTGGCAATAAATACAATAAATACAAAACCGATAAAGAAAATCAGTGCGCTGCCCAGATCCCTTGACATAACCAGTACGATGACATGCATCCCGGCCACCACTGACGTCAGCGCTACCCTGAGAAAGGAAGAATCTTCCCAGAGGATGCCCGCCAGGAAAAAGATAAATGGGATCTTTACAAATTCCGATGGCTGGAATGTCACCTGGGCAATGTTCAACGAAATTGTAAATGACAGTTTTGAGCCGTTGGTAATCTCTCCCAGAATCAGCACCACACTGAGCATGCCAAGGCCCACAAGGCCATACGCCCATGTCAGTTTTTTCAGAAATCGGATCCGGGAAAACAGGTACGGAATAACAAGCACGATCATCAGAGAGATCAGTGCAATGACATACTGCCGGACTGCCCTGTTGAAATTCAGCCTGGAAACAATGCAGAGTCCGATTCCCGTCAGCATACACATTCCGCTCAGCAGCAGCCTGTTCACTCCCTCATAGACCAAGGGTACCATCACAGAAGCCGTCAGCAGGAAAATCTGTACGAATAAATAAAAAAATACATACTCCATCTGGCCGCTGATAAGCGCCAGATCAACAAAACACATCAACTGGATCAGGAACATCAGCGCGCACTGCCACACATACAGCACCCGCTGTCTGGTTTCCTCCAGAAACAAGCCCAGAAGGATTCCCAGCGTATACAGCACCATAGCTCCAGCAATTCCGTATTTAGATAATTCTGTGATATATTGCTGCATCACTTTCACCCTCGTTATTCCACACCGCGCTTCTCGTGACCGGTGGTGTGTGCCTGGGACAGGCGATTTCCCTCCAGGTATGTCTGCAATATCTGAGTGAGCTCCTGCCCCGTCTCTATGGTAAAGTCCAGTCTTAAGTCAACTGTGTTCTTCCAGCGCTCTCCATTATCAAAAAGGGCCAACGGGACGCTGTTGTAAATGATATTGAGGCAGCGGGCACAGGTTCGCAGAACTGGAAACTCTGTGTGATAACGGTCCTCCAGCCACAGAAGACCGTCCCCTTCCCCGATACATCGATCCGTGGTCTTCTGCACACAGTTTGCAGTGACCATCAGTGGGATTCTTCCATAAATTATCTTTTCCCAGGAAATCCTGTCGAATTTGGATTCCACTCTTTGAAGCAGGCTGCTCTGCTCCGAGGCCTTCAACTCATATGGCAGACAAAAACCTTCTGCCAAAGGGCAAAGCTGTCGTAAAGTCTCTGAATTCCATATATAGACACCTGCGTCCGTCCGCAGATCAATTCGCCTTGAACTCTCCTGTTCTTTTGTGAGCAAGAAGCCCAGTTCGTCCAGGGAACGAACCAAAAAGCCGTCCAGATCATATTGTTCCGTCAGGTTCCATAGCTTTTCCAGAAAGGACATATCATTTTCTCGCAGGATATAGGGCAATGCCGCCAGTAGCTTTGGCTTCTCCAACGATTTCTCCTGCAGTACTCGGTTGAAAATCTGTCCGCAGAGCGATAAACATTTTTGACTTTCCTGAAACAGCAGGTCACCATCCACATATAGACGACGCAGAACAAGTTGGTTTGTTGAAAGTTCTCCGTTCATGTATCCCGCCAGCGCTTCCAGCTGTTCCTGTGTTCGGACAGAAATTGCCCAGCCAGTGCTTGCTTTTTCTGAAACGCCTGATTTTACTGGGGAATCAGATGGTATTGATTCTTTCATTGACTGCTTTGGTCGATTTTCGTTTTTGCATATTGACCATCCAGGTCGACGCGATTCAGATAAACTCTCTCGTACCTTTTTCTCGTTTTCCGAGCTGCTTATATCGTTAAATCTATATAAAATTCTGTCGGACTGTTCTTCCGCCTTCCATAAAGCCGCCTCTAAGGCTTGTACTGCCTGCCGGCGCAGCTCGTTGATCTCCTTCAAAGGATAAAAAGCATCCCGGCTTACCTGAAGCTGCATTCCGGAGACTGCAAAAGGACTCTCACCCAATTTGCCAAGCTGCCTGCGGAGATTATCCTCTGTAACAGGCTGATTTTTTGCAGACTGAACCAGATTTCCCATAGCTCTTCCTACAGACTCTCCACGACGCAGAATGACCTTTGCGGGCTTTCCGGTAAGAAATTCCGCTTCCACATCCACTCCCAGTCTGGGGCGGTCCTGCAGGTGTTCTCTGTGAATCCTTTCCAGCAGCTCTTCGTCAGTGCCGCTGTAGGCAGGATTTGTGAGTGTCACCATCTCCCGTCCGTTTTTCTTAAAGTAATAGCCGTCCTGAAGCTGACTTCTCACATAGAGCGTGGTCAGGATTTCTCTATCCTCGCGGGATATCCGCAAGGTATCCCGTGATATCTGCAAGGCATCCCGTTTTTCCTGATATGATTTTGAAGCCTTCTCAAGTCCCAGACTATCCCGGAGGTTATAATATTGATCGATATACTTCCGATAGATGGCAGTGACACCTGCCGCGTATTCCGGCTTTTTCATCCGGCCCTCAATCTTAAAGGAGTCAATCCCAGCTTCAATAAGTGCTGGAATATGGTCGATGGTACACATGTCCTTCAAGCTTAATGGGTAGCATGGCCCTTTTGTCTTGTTCTTCACCCTGTAGGGCAGACGGCAGGGTTGGGCGCATCTGCCCCTGTTCCCGCTACGGCCGCCGAGAATACTGCTGAACAGGCATTGGCCGGAATAACAATAACACATTGCCCCATGAATGAAGGTTTCCAACTCAAGGCCGGTCCGCCGTTTTATCTCCGCCAGTTCCGAAAGACTTAGCTCCCTGGCCGGTACGATCCGGCTGACACCCATGGATTTCAAAAGCTCTGCACCATAGCTTGTGCATAGAGTCATCTGGGTACTGGCGTGGAGTTCCAGGGCCGGAAATGCTTCACGGATTCTGGCCAGCACTCCTATATCCTGAACAATGACACCTTTGAGTCCCGCTTCGCAGAGCGGTTTAAGATATGCAGGCAGTTCCTCCAGCTCCTGTTCCTTCAACAGTGTATTCACCGTAAGATAGACTTTTACACCAAACAGACGTCCATACCGGATGCACGTCACAAGCTCCTCCTCTGTGAAGTTTTCGGCATAGGCCCTGGCGCCAAATTTTGCACCGCCCAGATATACCGCGTCCGCGCCGGCGCTGACAGCGCCGTAAAAGGCCTGGGGACTGCCTGCGGGTGCCAGAAGCTCAACTTTATTTCGCATTTCCATATGCACCTGTCAAAAGAAAAGCTGTCCGAACGCACGGACAGCCAGCCCTATCAATTATCACAACTTATTTCTTTTTCAGTTCTGTCTCCAGCTGAAGGATCTTTTTTGCATCGTTGTCCAAATCCTGCTGAAGGCTTTTCACCTGTTCCTGAGCGCTCTCCAGCTTGATCTGGGTGGAAATCAGCTCATGCTTGATGTCGTACAGTTCCTGCTCTTTGGCCTGAAGCTCCTCTTCCAGTACGGAAATCTGCTTTTTGGCCTTAAAGTAATCGTCGGCTATGTTCAGCTGAAGCAGAACATGCTGGGTATCCATGGGCTGTCGCCGGAAACTTTCCACCTTGGTGTATTCGTTCAGCTTATTATTGATATAGGAGGCCACCTTTTGGAGGTATTCCTCACTCTCGTAACCACTTAGTGTAAAGACCTTGCCGCCAATGATTACCTCTGTATCTGTTTTGGAAGACATAATTGCACTCCTTTTGTATAAAACCACACCTTCTCGTACAGTATAGCTCAAATCAGACGCACAGGCAAGTAAAATTTCCAATTTACCATCTTTCCAGATTTTGTTTATGTTTATCCAAATAGATCTTTTTTAATTCCTCAACCGAGATGTCATAGCAAAGCATTCACAGGCTCCCAAATATTCTTATACTTCTCCTGTAATTTTCTTTGTATCTCCTGCATTTCAACAAATCCAAAATCTTCCATAGCTGAGTCCTCTCCTACATAGATTCATTTTGCAATCCCAGATGGTGGTAAGCCAGATCAGTTACTACCCTGCCCCTGGGTGTGCGGTTCAGGAAGCCATTTTTTATCAGATACGGCTCATATACATCCTCAATGGTGCCAGCATCCTCCCCAATGGCTGCGGCTAGGGTATCAAGCCCCACCGGGCCGCCGTCAAACTTCTGCATCATGGTCAACAATATATTCCGGTCTATATGATCTAATCCCAGCTTGTCCACATCCATCAGGTCCAACGCAGTTCTTGCCACATCCTCTGTTATGATACCGTCATATTTTACCTGGGCAAAATCTCTGACACGCTTCAGAATCCGGTTCGCAAGCCTCGGGGTACCGCGGCTCCTGCGGGCCATCTCCAAGGCACCGCCCGGCTCTACTTCTACCTCCAGCACCCTTGCTGAGTGCAGGATGATGGTCTGGAGCTCTTCCACAGTATAGAACTCCAGGTGATAGATCATGCCAAAGCGATCCCGCAGGGGTGCTGTCAGAAGCCCTGCCCTTGTAGTGGCTCCCACCAGTGTAAACTTCGGAAGCTCCAGCCGAACGGAGCGGGCCGTGGAGCCCTTTCCGATCATGATGTCGATACAGTAATCCTCCATGGCGGGATATAAAACCTCTTCCACCTGACGGTTCAGGCGGTGAATCTCATCCACAAAGAGCAGATCGCCCTCCTCCAGATTGTTTAAGATAGCAGCCATCTCACCGGGCTTCTCGATGGCCGGGCCGCTGGTGACCTTCAGGTGTACGCCCATCTCGTTGGCGATAATGCTGGCCAGGGTGGTCTTTCCAAGGCCTGGCGGGCCGTAAAACAGGGCGTGATCCAATGCGTCGCCCCTCTGCTTTGCGGCTTCTATATATATCTTCAGATTTTCCTTCACCTTTGTCTGACCAATATAATCATCCAGCTTCTGGGGGCGCAGGGAGCCCTCTATCCGCATATCTTCCTCGGTGATATTGGTCTCGATCATTCGCTTGGGCATAAGGAGTGTTCCTTTCATTCGCTATAATTATCTTTTCCTGCGGACACTAAAACAGATGTTTTAAGGCAGCCTTTAAAACAGCGCCGGAATCCATCTTCTCGATTCCTTCGATTGCATTTACCGCCTTTAGCGACTCCGCCTGGCCATAGCCAAGGGAAACCAGCGCCTCCACAGCCTCCATCTTCTGAGGACTGTCTGCCACAGCGGTATGAGCCGCACCGTAAGCCGAAGCCTCGCGGCTTATCATGGCATCATTGATATCCAGTTTACCCTTCAGTTCCAGAATCAGCCGCTCCGCCGTCTTTGCGCCCACACCAGGAGCTTTTGCAATGGCCTTAGCGTCTCCCGACACAATGGCAAACCGCAGGGAATCCGCATCCAGTACGGACAGAATGGACAATGCCCCCTTGGGGCCAATGCCGCTCACCGTGATACATTTCTTAAAGATCTCCAGATCGTTCCGGCTTAAGAAACCGTACAGCCAGAAGGCATCCTCCCTGACGCTGGTGTAGGTATAGAGCTTCACAGTCTCTCCAATCCCAGGAAGTCTCGCAGCAGTGTCCGCTGAAATCTTTACGTTCATACCCACGCCGCCCACATCCACAACTACATTGTCTTCGGCAATATCATCAATAATTCCGTTCACATATGCTATCATACCGTCTCCTGTTCCGGGACAAATGCTGCGGAAGGTTCCACTGTCCTCAATTTGACTCTTACTTGTCAGTTTATCATATGCGAACATATGTTTCAAGTATTTCCTACCGTTTATTGACATTTTTCGTATTGTTTTTTCTTGATTTGTATTTTATAAGTATTGTTTTTTAAGAATTCTATAAGATTCTTTAAGATTTCTTTAAGGTTATTGAACGGGAATTGGACGTTTTTTATAATGATATCAAATCCATCCTGAACATTAGAAAGGGAAATTATCTTATGAAAAAGAAGAATTTATCCCAAAAAGTTGTTATGACTGTGACGAGTTTAGGGCAGAAAGGACGATATCACATGAAAAAAACAATTTATTTTATCTTAAGTTCTCTTCTATTATTCCTTTTACTAACAGCCTGCGGCAAAGAAACAGAAGAAATACAAGATAACTCAGAAAAAATACAAAATGTCCCGCAGGAAGACCAACAGGAGATCTCACAGGAAGACCGACAGGAGGTAATAATAGCAGCCGTTGCAGTATCTGAAGATGACTTCTTTTTAAGCAATTTGGAAGAATTCATTCAACAGTTCAATAAAAGTCAGTCAAAATATATAGTGCGTCTGGAAACTACTCTAGTGGAACACTCCTCCACAATCATCGCCGTTACCGGCGATGATTATGCAGATGCTGTACAAAAGTTGAAGATAGATCTTGTCACAGGGGTCGGAGGATATGATTTACTTTGGTTGGATGGCTCTACCTTTCAACAAATTGATGTGCAGGGACTTCTTAAAGCAGGCACTTTGGAGGATTTGGGAAGCTGGCTCGATAAAAAAGACGGTTTGGAACGGGATGATTTTTTTAAGATGATACTGGATGCATATACTTTGGACGGCACTATTTTTGCCCTTCCTGCTGAAGTACAAGTAAGCTGTCTGTCTGGCAATTCCGATCTTCTTGGAGACCGAACCGAATGGACTCTCAGGGAATTTTTAGATTTTGCAGCAGAGTATCCCGACATGAAAATACATAATTGCTGGTTTCCTGGTCTCGCAGCCATTACACTGGTTCAGGAAGGAAATATCAGTTTTGTTGAAAAAAACGAGAATGGGCAGCTCATTTTTGATGATAAGCTTCTTCGCGATCTTATTGAATACGCTAAAAACGGCCCCTTCAGGCAGGGAGAGTTTGGAATAAAACTTGCAAATATCAGTTTATCTACTGCACAAGAATATCGATATCTTGATCCTGCTCCCAAGACCTTCATCGGTTTCCCATCTCAGGACAGACAAAACAGATGCACTGTCGAAAACAGACTTTCCCTTTCCATATGCAGCAATTCGGACTGCAAGGAAGGAGCCTGGGCATTTCTGGAATATTATCTTCTGCATAGTGAAGATAACAGAAATACTGAAAATAGATTCTACACGAATACAAACACTTACCCTGCAGTAAAGGAGGTATTTGAGAAAATCATGGCTGAGCATCTGTATTTCCAATATATCCGGGATGAAAACGGCGAAATCCTTTTGGATGAACAGGGAGATCCCCAGTTGAGAAGTACCACTGTCGACAACAATGGGTACGTCTATCCTCCCATTACAGAAGAGGATGTGGCATTTGTGCGCGACTTCCTGCTTTCCTCCCGCGGCGCTCACCTTCAGCTTTTTACCACAAATCAGATATGTGTAATCCTGTCCGAAGAATGCCTTCCCTACTTTATGGATGAGAAGCCGCTGGATGAAGTGGTAAAAATTATAAAGGGAAGAATGATATCCTTCTATCAGGAACAGGATCTCTGATCACTTTTTGACTGCTATGTCCTCTCCGGCTGGGAAGCCAGCAGCTTTCGGTAAACTATCCAAAAGCATGTCAAGTGCACCAGGAACGTGAGCCCCCAGCTGATAGGATAAGAAATATAAAGACATTCCAGCGTGGGAACCTGGCGGAATGCAGTGTAGATCCATACCACCCGGAACAGACATGCTCCGGTCAGTGACACCAGCATTGGCATAATGGAATATCCCATGCCCCGCAGGGTTCCCACCATCACATCCATATTTCCGCACAGGAAATATAGAATGCAGATATAGGCCATGCGCAGTGTGCCGTAGCGAATTACCTCCGCGTCAGGGGAATACAGCTGAAGCAGGATTCCTGAGGCCAGATATGCGCCGCTTCCCATCACGAAGCCCACCACTGTCACAAGTCCCAGGCAGATTGCCGTCACCTTCCCCACTCTCCTGAACTTCATCGCACCGTAATTCTGGCCGCAGAAGCTGATGGATGCCTGGTGAAAGGCATTCATGGCCGTGTATACAAAGCCTTCGATATTGCTGGCCGCCGTATTGCCTGCCATGGCGATGGAGCCAAAGCTGTTCACAGAGGACTGGATCAGCACGTTGGAAATGGAGAACAACGCGCCCTGCAATCCTGCAGGCATACCGATCTTGAACATCCTGATCAGCTTGTCAGGTACGATCTTCATACCCTTCAATACCAGCTTATAAGCGCTGTCCGTCACAACCAGACAACGAACTACCAATGCGGCGGAAATGGCCTGTGAAATCACGGTTGCGGTGGCCACACCTGCCACGCCCATGCAGAATATGATCACAAAAATCAGATTTAGGAACACATTCACCACGCCTGCAATCAACAGGTAATATAGAGGACGTTTCGTATCCCCCACCGCCCTCAGCACCGCACTGCCAAAGTTATATACCATCATAAAGGGCATACCGGCAAAATAGATTCGCATGTACAGAACGGAATGGGAAATCACATCATCCGGAGTCCCCATTAATCCCAGAGCAGGCTGGGATACAAAAAAGCCCACAAAGATCAGGATAACGCCGCTGATAGCCGCTGTTGCCACCGCCGTCTGCACCATTGTTTTTAACTCATCCTTCTGGCCGGCGCCATAATAGTGCGCCACCAAAACGTTGGTGCCAACGGACAAACCGATAAATAAATTGACGATCAGGTTGGTCAGGGAGCTTGTGGCGCCTACTGCCGCCAGGGCTTCGTTTCCGGCAAAACGGCCCACCACCACAATGTCCGCCGCGTTAAAGAGCAGCTGCAGGATGCCCGATAGCATCAGAGGGATATAAAAAATCAGAATCTTACCAAACAGAGGGCCGTTGCACATGTCGATCTCATATTTTTTCGAGTCACCATTTCCTCTGCCTGTGTCATCTGCCTTCTTTGTATTTTGCGCCATGCCATTATCATCTATCTGTTGTTTATCCTGTATTTCATACTCTTCCATTTCTCTTCATCTCCAAACGATTCATTACGCGTTAATCTTTGACTGAAAGTCTTTTGTGTGACAACTTGAAGCACCCCGCTTTTCAGCGGAGTGCTCCTGTTTACAGAGTTTAATATCTTTGCCTTCTGTTCCGGTTAATTCGTTTTTGAATGGTTTCTGACATATGATCATTCATGACATATGCTTTATTCCTGACATATGCTTGCTTTCTACATATGCTTGCTTTCTACATATGCTCATTTGCTGTTAATGTAATTGATCAGGCCCTCGGAAGCTATGATCTTCTGCATGAACTCAGGGAATGCCTGCCCCTGGAAGGAGGTTCCCTTTGTCACGTTGGTTATGACACCCGTGTCAAAATTCACTTCCACCTCGTCTCCTGCTTCAATGCCCTTGCTGGCCTCAGGGCACTCGATGATGGGGAGGCCAATGTTGATGGCGTTGCGGTAAAAGATGCGGGCGAAGGTCTCCGCGATGACACAGCTGACACCTGCGGCCTTGATGGCGATGGGGGCGTGCTCTCTGGATGAGCCGCAGCCGAAGTTCTTTTCTGCAACGATGATATCGCCTTTTTGCACCTTTTTGATAAAGTCGGCGTCAATGTCCTCCATGCAGTGGGTGGCAAGCTCTGCGGGGTCGGAGGAATTCAGGTATCTGGCGGGGATGATCACGTCGGTATCGACGTTATCACCGTATTTGAAGACTGTTCCTTTTGCGTTCATATGAATTACCATGCCTTTCCTTAGAGAATTTCTTGTGATTTATTAGTGTTGTTTATAAAACTTAGTGTCGGCCGGGAGTACCACAGTAGCCTCTTGTTCTAAATTCCTTGCTTACGATCAAGAGGCTCCTGCGCTCCTCCCGTCCTCGGTTCCTGCTGCTTTTTTAGAGTCAGCTTAACGCTTAACTATAACATCAAATCTGAAGATACCGAGCCGGAGGAAGCGCGGGCGTTCCTTTGAAGAGGGGCGGAGCCACCTCTTTGGTGGGCAAGGAATTTAG
>JAFLRN010000054.1 GCA_022511385.1 Acetatifactor sp. | reverse complement strand
AGATTTGCTTTTGCGTGCAGAAACCGTTATCGCGTATCGTGTAAAATACAAGCATTTCATTGTAGCTGATCTCATGCTTTTTTGACCATGCCGCATATATGCCGCGAAACTTGATGATAGAGTGATTGATCTGCGCCCAGAGTTCCTTTGTTTGCCGGTCCATTTTGTTCCTTCCTTTTTTGTTCATTCAAGACCAATAATCCCATATGGGATTATTATGGTACACAGGGGATTATTTGTCAATAGCTTTGATTTTTTTTGAGTTCCACATTTTCCAAAGAGGAAAATCAAAATTTATATTATCTATACAAACAACATAATAGGTGTTATAATGTGACTGGCGTCACCGGGTAAAACTGTATAGTGGTACTGTGTTTGTAAGCTGTTTACCGTGATGGATAACCAGCTTTTCTTTTGGTATGGAAAGCTTTTGGATTATGTGTGAAAGGATAAGTTAAGAAGAATGACTGAGGAAAAAAAGAAGCTGTTAAGTAAATTTCTGGTGACGGATATGAGCTTTTATAAAAAAGCGATGCTAATCATTATACCTGTTTTGCTGCAAAACATGATCAACCAGGGTGTGAATATGATGGATACCATCATGGTGGGACAGTTGGGTGAAGTCTCTATATCTGCCTCATCACTGGCGAATCAGTTCTATGTGATATTCACATTTATATGTATGGGTGTGAGTGCGGCGGGGCTTGTGCTCGCGTCTCAATATTGGGGGGCGGAAGATTACAAAACGGTACATAGAGTCTTTGACCTCATTTTGCAGCTTATCATAATAGTTGGTGTACTGATGGCTGCGGTCACGGCGCTTTTCCCACAGCAGATCATGTCCTTATACACGGACGATGTGGATGTCATAATAGAGGGTGGAAGGTATCTGCGTATAACCGCTCTCATCTATGTACCTCACGGAATAAGCCTGGTTATCTCCAATGTAATCCGGTCCACGGGAAACGCAAGGCTGGGTCTTGTAGTTTCGATCATGTCTTTTTTTGTCAATATTTTTTGCAACTATGTATTTATTTTTGGCAAACTTGGTCTGCCCGCAATGGGTGTGATGGGTGCGGCATTGGGTACATTGGCGGCAAGGGTAGTAGAACTGGTGGTTACCGTTGTTTATATGTGGAAGTTTGAAAAAAACCTGAGGTATCGCGTTAATGGGCTGATAAAACTTCCAACGCGGGCGCTTTTGTCTGAGTTTAAGCGGCTTGGCCTTCCAGCGGTCATAAGCGATACAATTCTGGCGCTGGCCGCCAGTGCAATATCGATGATCCTTGGTCATATGGGCCGTGAAGTGGTCAGCGCCTACGCCATAGTGGCGGTTCTTGAGAGGCTTTGTACTGTTGCGACCCTGGGAATTGCCAGTGCCGCGGGCGTGATGATAGGCCAGACGGTGGGCGCGGGTAAGTTTGAGCAGGCCAGACGTGAGGGATATACGTTTCTGTCCATGAGCTGTGTTATAGGCGTTATTGCCATGATAATAGTGCGTATAGCAGGCGTGTGGTCAATCGGGTTATATGAGATAACTGAGGATACGGTAAGTGTCGCAGTATCCATGATCAGTGCCAGCGCTATCCTTGTATTCTTTCAGGCGGTACAGTCCGCCCTCTCTAAGGGCATTTTGCGCGGCGGCGGAGATACGAAATTTCTTATGGTGGCGGATGTCATTTTCCAGTGGTGTGCCTCCATACCTTTAGGGTATCTGGCGGGTATTGTTTTAGGTTGGTCGCCGTTTTGGGTGCTCATTATGCTGAGAATTGACTATGTTATAAAGTCGGTGTGGCTGGTTTTCCGGTTGGCCGGTGACAAATGGATACATAGGGCGAAAACCATGTGAGAAAAGCTGCACGGACGGAGGAAACTTGGGTTTAGTGGTCCCGAGTTGGAGGAGAATCGCCTGCTGCGGTTTTAATCGTGAGAGAATGAGTCAAATGTGGGAACTCCTGAATATATTATAAAAAAACTTTCGGAGAACGCTGCGATGGAAGAAAAAAGAAGCTGGCTCACGAATTCCTGCAGTTTTGTCAATGTGAAACCTCTTATGATCGAATGGCCCTATCCGCCGATTCAGGTCCAAGAAAAGAACCAGGCCTATGCTAATTTACTCAGTAATGACTATTGCGGGTCTGTATCTGAGTTGTCAGCGATCACTCAGTATATTAACAATGAAAACCGCATATCCAGTGAAAAATGCTCTATGGCGAAAACAATCTTAGGAATTGCTATGGCGGAGATGATGCACTTGCAGAAATTGGGCGAATTAATTTATCTGCTTGGCGGAAACGTTGACTATACAGCTAAAATGCAAAATGGATGCTCTCAAATGTGGACGCCAAAATATCTTACCATTCCCGAAAATCCACGGGATATGCTGATAGCTGATATAGAGGCTGAAAAAGATGCAATTCGCCAATATAAAATGCATATTGGGATGATCTGTGACAGTGCAGTGAATGCTGTATTGGCACGAATTATTAAGGATGAAGAGTATCATATTATATTGTTGCAGGCTTTGATGGATGAATTAGTGGAATGCTGATTGCAAGGGGGCGCTGCAACAGCCCCCAAATTGTTATATTTGATAAAATGTATTTTGTGTGGTAAGATTATCTGGCTATCGTAAGAGAAGTAGTTTTAGAGCAGAAAGAATACGGCACATGAACTATAAAATCTCAATCATTGATGACAATGAAACCGATATTGAATATATGACAGGGCTTGTGAAAGGCTGGGCAGAGGCCGCCGGACACACACTTGCTCTCTCTGCTTTTTCCTCTGCAGAGGCTTTTCTCTTTGAGTATGAGAGCGAATCGGGTTATGATATCCTTCTGCTGGATATTGAGATGGGCGGCATGAACGGTGTGGAGCTGGCAAAGAAAATACGGCAGCGGGACGGGGTGGTTCAGCTGGTCTTTATCACCGGGTTCCCCGACTTCATTGCCGAGGGTTACGAGGTTTCCGCTCTTCACTACCTGATGAAGCCTGTATCATCAGAGAAGCTGTACACGGTCATGGATAAAGCGGTCGCGAACCTGGCAAAATCAGAAAAGCGTCTTCGGGTGACACATGACCGTCAGACAGACCTGATTCCACTGTCTCAGATTCTCTATGTGGAGGCGCAGAAGCAGTACGTCCTGATCCACACCCCGGAGGAGACATATCGCATGAAGACCACTCTGGCGGAGACGAAGGATGCACTGGATGAATTCTTTTTTCATTGCCAGAGATCTTTTCTCGTCAATCTGCGGCATGTGGTGCAGGTTAAGACAGGTTGTGTGGTGTTGAAAAATGGAGAGGAAATCCCCATTAGCCGGGGAATGTCGGAAGTGATTGGAAGAGAGATTATAAAACTGTTTTGAATCCTTTCAATTTTGGGACTGGAATTATAAATTATTCACAACACAGAAAGCCTGTCCGTGTGCATTGGCATATGAGGGTATGGGAGCATGGGTGCACAGGAGAAAGTGTAGAGAGAAAATATGCTGTTTCAGAAATGGATCGACAAGCGGATCGAAGCGTATCAGAGCGACCTGATACGGAAATACTGTGATGAAGTGGAGTCCATGTACAGGAAAATGCGGGGCTGGCGCCATGATTATCACAACCATATCCAGGCGCTGCAGGCCAGCATGGCGCTGGAAAAATATGAGGAGGTAAATACCTACCTCCGCCAGCTGAACGACGACCTGACGACTGTGGATGCCACAATAAAGACCGGACGGGTCATGGTGGACGCGATCCTGAACGGAAAGATCAATATTGCCGCCCAGAATCATATTCCGGTGAATGCCAAGGCAAAAATTCCTGAGGATACTCCGGTCAGCGATGTGGATCTGTGCATTATCATAGGAAATCTCCTGGACAATGCCGTGGAGGAGAATAAGAAGCTCCCGGAGGAGAATCGGTTTCTCCGTATTTATATTGGCCAGAAGAACACACAGTTTTATCTTGCGTTTACCAATGCCGCTGGCAGGAAGCAGGAAAGACAAGGCAGTCTGTTTCGTTCCACAAAGGGAGCGGAGCACGGCTTTGGGCTTGGCCGGGTTGAGAGCATCGTGAAAAAATATGGCGGGCAGTTTTTTGCGGACAGCGAAGACGGAGGGTTTACCGCAGAAATATTGTTTCCGCTGAACCCTTTTCGTTGAATTACTCTTTGCTGGAACACCCTATGCTGAAACACCCTTCGCTGAAACAGAGGAGATTATAGAGTGCATTTCGTTCACCGAAAACAACATTTGGTTCACGAAATGCACTTTATTTTTTGAAATGTGGTACAGTCTATGTGAACATGAAAGTCGAAGGATATTAACGTGTGTTGCAGTAAGTTCTGCAGGTGCGATTTGCGTACGGTACGAGACATATTTTCAACAATCTGGGAGGTTTTTCACATGGCCAAAAAGCTAAAAGAAAAGAAAGAACCAAGGCGTAAACCCAAGTACGGCCTGTTCTCCTGTGTGGGGTATATCTACCGGCTCCTCTGGCAGACGGAAAAAGGATTGGTCTTTACCGGTATATTTACTGTGCCGCTATGGCTGGGATTGTCCGCACTGGCGCTTTATACGCCGCCCATGGTGTTAAGGGTGTTGGAGACTGCGGACAGGTTTTCTGCGGTCGCGCTGGTGATTCTGGGTCTGCTTCTTGCAAAACTTTTGTTTGATCTGGCAAACAATGTGATCAGGCAAAAGACAGAGAGTTCGGAGCACTTTGTCTTAATGCGGATGCTGTATATAATGGATATCAAGGCACGAAACGAAGATTGGTATCTGAATTATGATCCTGAGGTACAGAAGGTGAAAGAGAGGGCAAGGGGCGCATGCAACAACAATCATACTGCCGGTGTGCATTTTCCGATGGATTTTGCGGGCGTGGTGGCATCGTTATTGAATTTTGTGCTGTTCGGATCAGTGATTTCGATTCTTAACCCGCTGATCGTTCTGCTGCTGGCGCTTGGCTGTGCGGTCAACTATATGATGGGGGCATGGGAGCGGAAGAAAAACTGGAATGACCGGGACATCCGAAATGAGATTGAATTAAAGATCCGATACATGGGTTGGGGAGCAGCCGATTTCAAACACGCAAAGGACATTAGGCTGTACCGAATGAAAGACAGCCTGCACAGGCGGTTCCTGCATCTGATGAAACTGAATTACAGAGAGGCAAAAAAGGTGGAGGGCAGGGCACTGACCACGGCGGCGGTGAGCTTTCTTGTTGTCCTGGTCAGGGACATTGCGGCCTATGCCTTTCTGATCTACAAAGCCCTTCGGGGCGAGGTAGATGCAGCCTCCTTTGTCCTATATTTCTCCGCGATCACCTCCCTGTCAGGAGTCATGGGAAACATTCTGGGAAACGTTAACTGGGTGCTGGACGGTGCCTTGCAGGTATCTGACTTTCGGGAAAGGATGGAACTGGAAGGTCGGCTCAACCGGGGAGCCGGGATTTCCGTTCCCACAGCACCCTTTTCCATTGAATTTAGGAACGTGTCCTACAAGTACCCCAAAGGGGAGAAGAAAATATTGGACAACATATCTTTCCGGATCGAGGCGGGTGAAAAGATCGCGCTGGTGGGACTGAACGGTGCGGGAAAGACCACACTCACCATGCTGATGTGCGGTCTGCTTTTACCGGATGAAGGGGAAATCCTACTGGATGGCCATACATTGTTTGAATATAACCGGGACGAGATGTACGGTCTGTTTGGCTTTGTGCCCCAGGATTACCATCTGCTGCCCATATCCATTGCCAGAAATATCGCCTGTGCCATGAATCCGGAGGAGATTGACCGGGAAAAGCTGAAACGCTGTATTGAGGTGGCAGGGCTGACGGAGAAGCTTACTTCCCTGCCACAAGGAGCGGACACGCCCCTGAACCGTGAAATTAACCGGGACGGGGTGGAGTTGTCCGGCGGAGAGATTCAGAAACTTTTGCTGGCACGGCTGCTTTATAAAAATCCGCTCTGCATCATTCTGGACGAACCCACGGCGGCATTGGATCCCATCGCGGAGGATAGGATGTATCGCCGATACAGCGAAATCGCCACAAATGCAACCTCAATCTTTATTTCCCACCGACTGGCTTCCACCAGATTCTGCGACCGCATCTTTTTGCTGGACGGGGCAGTGTTCGCTGAAGTGGGAACTCACGAGGAGCTGATGGCGGCAGGGGGGAAGTACAGGGAGCTGTTCGACGTGCAGAGTAAATACTATAAGGAACCAGTTCAGCCAGACATGATAAGCTCCTAAAAATCGTGCTGAACGTCACTGGCAAAATAGCGCCACCGGCGTGGTCGAAGGAGAGATACTATGAAACTAAAAAATAATACAGCAAAGCGCAGCCTGCGGGAGGAGTGGGCGCTCATTCGGAGAGGGATCAGTATCTGGAATCAGATCCTTCCAGGATTTTGGATATACGGTGTGGTTTGTCTTATTTTGGATACATTATTTCCTTATTTTGGGCTGTATATGTCCGCCATGCTGGTCAACGAGCTGGCAGGAGATCGTGATCCCAGGCAGTTGTTCCTGCTTGCTACAGTGACGGTGGGCGGTGGGTTTATGATTTCCCTGATCTCACGATATTTGGGAGGCAGGAACGACCTTAAGTCGAAATATCTGTTTCAGCAGCATGAGGGGTATATCAGCGATGTCCAGAACGGATTACAATATGAGCACCTGGAGAACCCGGATGTGGTTCTCTTGCGCTCCAGGATCATGGCGGACACAAATGCCATCGGCGGCGGTCTTTTTGTCTTGTTTTGGTGGCTGCCCAATTTGTTGAGAAGTATCTTAAATATTCTTTTTTCTGTGTCTCTGGCGGTTTCCATGTTCGCGCTCAGGTCAGATCGGGAGTATACGGGATTTTTCGGTTTTATCAATTCTCCCGCGTCTGCTACGGTGATCGTGGCATTGATCGTGGTCAATTCAGCATGTGCGATTAGAATTGCCACCAGTCGTACGGTCAGGGAGCAGGAGGCAATGGGAGAGCTTGCGGGGGATAATTCATTGCATAATGCCTATGGCTCCTTGTGGGGACCGGATATGATCGTTTTTGACCTGAACAGGATCGTGCTGGAGGAATTCAGGAAATTCCGGCTTCGTCCCAAATGGATTTCCAAAAAAGAGAAGGTATCCATAAGATATAATTCCTTTCAGATTCTCCTGGATGCAGTCCTCAATTTGGCGATTTTCCTGTTTGTAGCCGTGAAAGCGTTCATTGGTGTGTTCGGAATCGGCAGCTTTATCCTGTATCAGGGCGCCATCGCGCGGTTTGTAGAAGCTGTATCCGGTCTGGCAGGGGCGGTGGGCAGGCTTAGGGACAATAATCGCTATCTTGTTCAGCTCTATGAGTTCCTTGATCTGCCCAATGATATGTATCAGGGCACACTGGCGGTGGAGAAGCGGGACGATCTGGATTATGAGATTGAATTTCGTGATGTGAGCTTCAAGTACCCCCGCACGGATGTGTGGGCCCTGCACCATGTGAATATGAAGTTCCGGATCGGGGACAAGCTGGCCATCGTTGGGGAAAACGGCTCGGGGAAGACTATGTTCATCAAGCTTCTCTGCAGACTGTATGATCCCACGGAGGGGAAGATACTCTTAAACGGCATTGATATCACCCGCTACCGTTACGAGGAATATATGGGACTGTTTTCTGTAGTGTTTCAGGATTTCACACTCTTTGATTTCCCATTAGGGGAAAATGTGTCGTCGGATATGGAGTATGACGGGGCAAAGGTGCGGGACTGCCTGATCCGTGCGGGGATGGGGGAGAAGCTCACAAGCCTTGACGGGGATTCCGAGGAAAAGGGAAAGGCTCTGGAACGACCGCTGGGAAGGGATTATGCCATAAACGGAATCGACTTATCCGGTGGAGAGAGGCAGAAAGTGGCCATTGCGAGGGCCCTCTACAAGGATGCACCCTTTGTGATCCTGGATGAGCCCACAGCAGCTTTGGATCCCCTGGCGGAGGCGGCAGTATACGAGGACTTTAACAAGATTGCACAGAACAAGACCACCGTCTTTATCAGCCATCGTCTGTCCTCCTGCAGATTCTGCGATACCATAGCGGTGTTCGACAGGGGTGAGCTGATACAAAGGGGCTCCCATGATGCATTGGTTTCTGACACCCAGGGCAAGTACAGCCAGCTCTGGGAGGCACAGGCGAAATATTACAGTAAATAATGCGAAACTGACAAAACAGGTATTCCTCATGTGGGGAGTACCTGTTTTGTCAAATCTACAAAGAGTATTGTCTTTAGAAAAATTAGATAAAAAGAATCGATGTTATGGACAGTGGACCAGCTTGAATGATGCAGTAGCGAATTAAATTAGCGATAGCTTCAGTTGTTATCAGCTTAGGGAGATGCCTTGACAGCTCTGGTATAATAAGAGTGGATGAACCGTGACTAAAAGGAGAGGTGGATTTTATGAAAGAACGCATTAAAGCACAGCTGCTGAAAGTTCTTCCCTCCGCCAAGGCTCTGGGGCAGTGGCTGCTGCTCTCGGGATTGACGGGGATTGCCTGCGGTCTTGCTGGGGCGGCCTTCACCTGGTGCGTGACCCATGCCACAAACATGCGGATCGCCCACTCTTGGCTGCTGTTCTGTATGCCCCTTGCGGGCCTGATCATCGTGGCCAGCTATCGAGCGGCCGGTATGGGGAATGACAGCGGCACCAACCAGATCATCGCCAGCGTCCGGGGAGGGGAGCGGCCCAGGACGCTGCTGGCTCCGTTAATCTTCCTGGGAACGGTGCTCACCCACCTCACCGGCGGCAGCGCCGGGCGTGAGGGGGCCGCTCTCCAGATCGGCGGCAGTATTTCTGCCAGGATCGGGCGGCTGCTCCGTCTGGGGGAGGGGAACGTCAACACCATTATCCAATGCGGCATGGCGGGGCTGTTCTCCGCTCTGTTCGGCACCCCGCTCACCGCCACGGTGTTTAGTCTGGAGGTGGTTGATGTAGGCCATTTGCAGTATGCCGCCCTGTTCCCCTGCATGCTGTCCGCCCTGGTAGCCAACGCTATCCCCCGGGCACTTGGCTTGTCTGCGGAAAGCTACCATTTGCAAGGTGCACCGGAGTTGGGGCCGATGACCTTGCTGCAATGCGGATCGCTGGCGGTGCTGGCGGCGCTGGTATCCATTGTTTTCTGTGTACTTATGCACAAAACCGGACATATTTATAAAAAATACATACCGAACCAGTACCTGCGTTCGTTGGCGGGAGCTGCATTTGTCATTATCCTCACCTTAGTAGAAGGAAGCGGAGACTACAACGGCGCAGGCGGCGGCATCATCGAACTGGCCTTGGAAGGGGAAGTTCACGTGCCTTGGGCTTTCCTGCTGAAAATGTTGTTTACTGCCCTCACTCTGGGGGCTGGTTTTCGGGGCGGAGAAATTGTCCCAGCCTTGTTTATCGGATCCACCTTTGGCTGCGCCGTTGGGCCGCTGCTGGGACTGGACCCGGCCTTTGGGGCGGCGATATCCATGATCGCCCTGTTCTGCGGGGTGGTGAACTGTCCAATGTCCTCTATCTTCCTGGCCATCGAACTGTTTGGAGGGGACGGGTTGCTGTTCTTTGCCATAGCCTGTGCCCTCAGTTTCCTGCTCAGCGGGAACTATTCACTATACAGCAGTCAAAAATTGGTGTTCTCTAAAGTGGAGCGAAAAGTGATCGACCAGAACGCTCATTGATAACAATCTCTTGAAACACTGGAGAGTGCGTGATAAAATAGAAGAAGATACCACAAAGGAAGATGAGGTGTAACGTGATCATAAAAGGAAAGAAAGCTACAAAAAAACGCGGAATTGCGGTTATCCTTGGCTGCCTGCTGGCATTTTCCATGGCAATAGGCATTTTTTCCGGTGTTGTCCTTGCAGTGGAACACCGGACGGTGAAGGTTGCCTTTTTTCCGATGGACGGCTACAATGTGACGGAGGAGGATGGGACGCTGACTGGAATGGATGTGGACTATCTGAATGCGCTGTGTAACTATGTCAAATGGGAAATCGAATATGTCAAATGCGACAGCTGGGACGAAGCGTTATCAATGTTGTCGGCTCATGAGGTGGATCTGGTGGGTTCCGCACAGTATTCAGTGGAACGAGCTGAGATTTACCAGTATGCGAATCTTTCCAGCGGTTACACTTACGGTGTGATTGCCTCGCTGCCGTCCAGCTCGCTCGCCTATGAGGATTTTGAGGCGATGAGGGATATTACCTTCGGCATCGTCAAAACCTATGTCCGCAAAGGGGAATTTTTACAATATTTAGAGGACAACGGTGTAAAAAAGCCAAAGTTGAGGGAATATACTTCCACAGCTAAGCTCCATGAGGCGTTAGAGCGGGGAGAGGTCGATGCCGTCGTACATACCTTTACCGAGACAAATGAGGGACATCGCCTTATCGGACGCTTTGCGCCGATGCCCTTTTACTATATTTCTTATCAGGGCAACGACGATGTGATGCGTGAGTTGAACCAGGCTATTGCGGATCTGAAGATCAATCAGCCACAGCTGGAAGCGGATCTGATGAATAAGTTTTATCAGAGCAGACTTGATAAGACTATCGTGTTTACTACAGAGGAAAAGGAATATCTGGAGGAAGGCCATACTGTTGTAGTTGGCTATTTGGATGGCTATTATCCGTTTTCTTACGAAGAAAATGGGGAATACCGCGGGCTGACCCGTGAACTGCTGGAGGACGGTGCGGGCCGGGCAGGACTGAAGTTCTCCTACCAGAAGATGGAAACGTTGCGGGAAGCGGAGTCGGCGCTGCTGAGGGGAATCATTGATGTCATTTCTTACTGTACGGATGCGTCGGAAACACTCGGTACTTATCAGCTGACTTCCGTCAAGGAATACGCGAACATTCCGCTTGTCATTGTCATGAAGGACAGCG
This sequence comes from Acetatifactor sp., assembly GCA_022511385.1. Lineage (GTDB taxonomy): Bacteria > Bacillota > Clostridia > Lachnospirales > Lachnospiraceae > Acetatifactor. Next base: position 6,727 of record JAFLRN010000054.1, on the reverse strand, counting down.
AAAGCCTGGGAAGTTTGTCATCCCTGGCGACTGTTCCCTACCTGCATACCGAAGCAAGTCACGCCATTGACACGAGTTCAGTGAAGGTAATGACCTATAATACCCAGCAGGAATGTCTGGAAGCAGTACACAAGGGTACGGTAGATGCAGTGCTTTGTGATGGCTATCTGGCGGAATTCCTGTTGAGCACGGAGCTTAGATACAACAGGCTGGAGGTCAAGAACGTCTTGAGCGGGGAGCATGCCGTTTCCATGGTGGTCCGGAAAAATGAGGATTCGGCTCTGAGCGGCATTTTGAACAAGACAATCTCTGTCGTCGATGCCAGGACTGTCAGCGACTATATGCTGGCAAACAATGTTTATTCACTGATGACCGTAGACCGTTTCGTGCGGAACAACAGTTTTGAGATTATTGTTTTCCTGTTCTTGTTAATGATGGCAGTGGTTTTTGTTGCATGGCACATCATCTTGAAAAATAAGAAGATTCAGAAGTTGATGTACAAAGATACGAGCATGGACATCTGGAATCTGAATTATCTGATCTACTGGGGAAGGATGAAACTTCTGCCGGAGCGGAAGGAGCATCAGTATGCGGTTGCATATTTGAATGTATCCCAGTTTCGGCATTATAACATTATTTATGGATGGAATGCGGGTCAGGGACTGTTGGAGTCCGTTGCGGATGAGCTCTCTCACAGGGTGGATCATCGGAAGGAGATTTGTGCGCGAAATCAAGGTGACCGTTTTGTGCTGCTGCTGTTGTTTGATAGTCAGGAGGCGTTTCTGGAGCGGGCAAAGCAGCTGCTCCAGGCCATTGAAAAGCGGATTCATGACGATACTGAAAACCACATGGCAATCCATATGGGCGTATATTTTGTACCGTCGGACAGCAGTGATCTGCACGTAGCCGTCAACTATGCGAACCAAGCCATCGATTCGCTGCGCGATAGCCATACCAGTGAGATCAAGGTCTATGATGAGTCGCTGGAAAAGGCGATCAAGGACCGCCATGAGCAGGAAAAGCTTCTGGATTCGGTGGATGTGAACAAGGATTTTGTGACTTATTACCAGGCCAAGGTGGATATCAGGACGGAAAAGATCATCGGCGCGGAGGCGTTGATCCGGTTTTTAGACCCGTCGGACTATGGAAGGGTAAAGTCGCCGGCATTTTTTGTCCCATATTTTGAGCAGACCGGAAGGGTAGTAGAGCTGGATTTTTTTGTTCTGGAGAGCGTTTGTAAAATGCTGCGCAGGCGTTTGGATGAGGGTAAGGAGGTCGTGACGATTTCCTGTAACTTCTCCAGAAAGCATTTTATGAAGCCGGGATTTCCAGAGCGGTTTGAAGCAGTACTGGAGAAATATCAGATATCCAAAGAGTACATAGAGGTTGAGGTGACAGAGACCATTGTTGTAGAAGAGCTGCAGCTTTCGACTGTGAAGCACACACTGGACAGCTTAAAAGAAAAGGGTGTCCGAATTTCCATCGACGATTTTGGTTCCGGCTATTCTTCATTGGGTATTTTTGAACAGATTCCGGCATCCGTTATCAAGCTGGACCGTTCCTTCCTGTTAAATCAGGAGGACAGAACCCGTCAGGTGACCATCATGCGCGGAATTGTCAATCTTGGAAGAGAACTTAAGGCACAGATTGTCTGTGAGGGTGTAGAGACGGATGACGATGTAGAACTGATGAGAGAAATTGGTGCCTATGTGGCACAGGGCTACCGTTATTCCAAGCCGATTCCGGAGGCTGAGTTTGAGAAGCGGCTGGACGCAAACTAAATAGTCCAGATCGTGACTACGGGACAGGTGAATCAAGGTGGGTGCATTGCGGACAGTGCATTTGGGCTATCATTGTATCCGTCAAGAGAACCTCCGAATGCTGATAACCGATATAAAGTCTGAAAAAGATGCAATTCATCAATATAAATTGCGCAGGAGCATGATCTGTGCCAATGCGGTGAACGCCGTATTAGCAAGAATCATTCAGGACGAAGAATATCATATCATGGTGCTGCAGGATTTGCTGGACGAATTAGATGATAGCGCTCATGTTGAAGGTGGAGTACGGAAAAGGAATATACATGGAGGACGTAAGGAACTTGCTAGAATGCAGGTTCCTTATTGTAAGAAATGAGTTGGTCTCGGTGGTCTGACAGTTGATTGACGGAATAAGTGCGGACTGCACAGGGAGAAGCTGCTCAGTAGGTTTCCCTGCTTTATACATTTTTGAGTTTTAAATGTCGTCCCACACTTAGGAAATAGGATATTAAGCAATTCTATGTAGGAAATAAAGTATCAAGCAATTATGCATATGGACAAAACAAAGGTCTCATGGTACAATTCTAATTGTCTTTGAAATCTGATCATCTTTTTTCATGCTGTTCAGCGCTTTTTTCGGAGACTAAAATATCATAAAGGAGAATTTGCCTATGAATCTAAGCAACCAAAGACAAACGTCGAACCGCCAGATGAAATCCAGCGTGTTCACTACTTACTTCAGTGATCCGGAAAATGCAGCGCAGCTGTATACGGCGCTGGAAGGACTCCCTGCGAAGCCGGAGGACATTGAGTACACAACCCTTGAAGGTGTACTCTTTCTTGTCAGAAAGAACGACATGGCCTTCACGGTGAAAAATCGGGTGCTGGTAATCAGCGAGCATCAATCCACGGTAAATAACAATATGCCCTTGCGTGATGTAATCTACTATGGAAGAACAATGGAACGACTTCTGGAAGCGGTGGATATTTATCGGAGCCGAGTGATTCCAATACCAACACCTGAATTCTTTGTATTCTACAATGGAAACCAAAACTATCCTTCGGAAAAAATCCTAAAACTTTCTGACTCTTATCTTGAAAAGACCAATACTCCTATGCTAGAATTGTTAGTGAAAGTAATAAATATCAACCTGCCTGTGGGACATAATATTCTGGAACAATGTCGGCCATTGTATGAATATGCCTGGTTTATCCAGAAAGTAAAGGAGTATACAAAACAGGCTGTGGATCGTGACGCTGCCATAGAGAGGGCGATCCGGGACTGCATTCACACAGGGATATTCAAGGATTTTGTACAGAGGCACGGATCGGAGGCGGTAAATATGCTGTTTACACAATTTAACCTGGAAGATGCAAAAAAGATTTGGCGTGAGGAGGCCATTGAGGATGGAAGAGAGGAAGGATTACAACAGGGATTACAACAGGGATTACAACAAGGATTACAACAGGGCGAAAGATATAGTTTGCTCAAATTAATCCAGCGTAAGCTGCAGAAAGGAAAAACAGTAGTACAAATTGCGGAGGAATTAGAGGAATCGTTGGAAAATATTACACAGATATGTAAGGTTATTGAAGAGTGTGGATTGGACGCAGAAGTGAGAGAAATCTACAATCGCATATACAGTGATTGATCAACTAAGGGGTGCCGGCATAATGGTGCGGCTAAACACAAGTTGAGTCACAGAAGCAAGGCTGCCGCATTAGCTAAGATTTTAGCTGGTCGGCAGCTTTTTTGACTATGACGTAATCTTATCATATGATGGGTGCAAACTTTGGAAGCTCTATATATCAGCTGGCAAAAAAATTAGCATCATTTGTATTGAGTTAGGGAGAGGTAAATTCGATGCAGAAAACTCAACTGCGTACCATATGAGGCGTTTGGGGAATAACAGAAAAATATGGAATTATGATATAGCTCATTTATGAAATTTCATTGCAAATTATCAAAATTTAGGTATAAATAATATCTAAATACTACAATAATATAGCTCAAAAGATAATCAGAATAAGAGGAGGTACAAATGAAAGCAGCTAACTATGAACATCCTGCTCTGGCAAGAGAGAAAAAAGAAGCGCAGAAAGTGGCTGAAGGAAGGATCTTCGCCAAAGTGCCCATCGAAAAATTGGCAGTTGCAGCAGCACGGCAGGCTCATGTTCCCATGAAGATTAGCCACCAGATTCAGCACGGAATTGTGGATGGCACCAGAACCATTGTGAATATGGATGAACTGCTGGAACGTCTGGAGACACCGCTGGATCAGGCAGGACAGCCCGTAGAGATTCACACCAGGGAAACCGCTCCCGTTTCTTGACGCGCAGAGAAGTATCTGTGCCTATAATTTTCTGCGGGCGCTGGCCAAGGGACGAAGAGAGAATAAAAAGTCTTTGTCTGGGAAGATGGCAGTTATCTGAATCCCATCATAGATGAATCCATTCAGGAAAAGCTGTCGGTTGCTGATTTCCGGAAAAAATATATGCTGCCCGAGGATGAGGGGACAGACAGCGTTTTACCGGCAGATTTTGCTGCTGCCCTGGAATCCGTTTTTATCGGAAGCGTGGAACTTACCCGAAACGGATACGACATGAGCGCAGCCATTGCCGAAAGACGCGAGATGAATACCACGCTGTTTTCCATTGCCGCCTCATACGAGAAAGTAATGCTGGAGGGAGATTCCATTGTCCTTGCCTGTATTGACGCCCTGTCCCAGGTGTTGTATTCCACCGGCTGCAGTCTGCGGGGCAGGAATGTGCTTGTAATGGGGGCAAGAGGAAATCTGGGAAGGCTGAGTATAGATCATCTTTCCAACTTGCTGGAGTCGTCCAAAGAACAGCTGTGGGGCTGTGATCTGAAGGTGGACTGGCCAAAACCCGAACCGGGCTCCATACCCCAATGGGCAGAGTGGTCCACATCCGATAAGCCGTTGGAAAATGTGGGTGGCGAAACATCCGCCTATGGCAAGCTGCCAAAGGAGGTCCGCTATGGGTTTGATGTCATTCTGGGCTGGACCGGCGGTCCTAAAACGGTTGAAACAAAAACCGGATCCGTCACCTATCAGACGATCACGGGCCAGGATATTGCGGATTGGCTGACGGAGGGGAGAGAGAAAGCAAGTTTGTATCTGGTGTCCGGCAGCTGAATCCGAATTTATGCTATAAGGTTACCGGATTCCGCTCAGAGGAATATCAGGGATGCGTAGAAGAAATTGTACATAGAACAGAACCGGAGAAATAGCGGTATGAAATTATCTAAAATACGGAACTTCACGCTCCGTTAGTAAACAAAGCCGCTAACAATTTTACTTATCCAAGGGGCGAATGATCTCGCCCCTTGAGATATGGCTGGCTGCCCCGGTCTTAGATCAAGGAGCCATACCCTTTTGCGCCTCTGTGGGATACTCCCGGTCACCGATATACATGATCTGGATAGCTCCGCCCTGCGTGTCCAGCGCCATGATTTGTGCTATGCTGTCGGCGATACTGGCATCATCATTCATCATCGTACTGTTTACATCCACCCGAATACAATTCAAATCCACCCTTATACCCACAGATGAGCCGGATGGGAGATGAACAACATCGAGAGTCTGACTTGTTCTATATAACAAATCCGTGAGATAGGACTTGGAGTAGACGGCCGTCTCGAAGATGGTATCCGTCTCGGACAACGTGGGATTCAGTTCAAGGACTTTTCGCTGGTTTTCAGGGGTGTTCTCGGTCAGAAGGATCACCAACCGTCCTGTTTCATCATAATAACCGCCGCCCCAGATTTCATCGTCAAGTCCAACCAGTACCAGTGCGCCGCTATAGCCGGGGTTATCCGGAAGAGACGGCGGGGTGACATTCTCCTCTGGCGGGAGGTCAACGGAGGTTCCCTCCGACACGGTGTTTTCAGAGATACCGGTGTTGGGTGCATTGTCATCATTACGACCTTCAGCCATTTCTTTCTTTATGCTGTTCCCCTTGTTGTCTTTTGCATCCGCATTACTTGTATTTTCATTTCCAATTGCGTCACTGGCATTTGTGTTTGCTGCCAACTGATCTGAAGAGGCAATTTGTCCCGGCTGCACTTCCGGTTGTTTTTCTGCAGGCGTCACGTAATTATCCTCCGGCATAAAGCGGCCGGCCAGCAGTATTCCTGAAGTCAGTACAACAAAGCTGCATGTCAGCACGCCGGTAAGCTTTTTTAAATGCCTCATATCGCTTCGCTTTTTCTCATAATACCTTTCTCTTCGCTCAAATAATTCGTCCATCATCTCATCAGTACTCTTCATACGAAAAATCCTCCTTTTCTAACTCTTTTTTTAAAGCTCCTTTTGCACGGTAGGCAAGTGTTTCGATTTGATGTTTACTCTTTTTCATGATCATTGCGGCCTGTCCGTTGGTGAAGCCCTCAAAGTAGGTGAGCCATAAAATCTGTCTGTATTCCGGTTTTAAACGATCAAGGGCCCTATGGATCGTCAGCTTCTCTTCATCCCTTATGTAGGATTGTTCCAGTGCGTTTTCCTCTGCAGAGATCGTTTCCAGCTCGTCAGCGGCTGAATCCGAGAATTTGGAGTGTTTTCTGATATAGTCAATTGCAGAATTACGGCCGATGGCATAAAGCCATGCCCGAAAGGTATATTTTGGGGTATAGCGAGGCTTTTTTACCATAAGCTTAAAAAATGTATCTTCTGCCAGATCCTCTGCAATATGAATATTTGATACATATTTATTCAGGTAAAGGATTAATCCGTCTTTATAATCATTGACAATCTCCACAATGCCATTGTCATCACCCTCAAGGAAACGGTGGTAGCTACTTGCACCATTATTCAAAGTGTTTTGCACCTCCTTCTTACTCCTCTATATCATAAACGAAAACAGACCGAAATTCTCACACTTCGTACAAATTTTATTCCCGCGAGCAATGAGCCAAGTATGGGCGCTTGCGCACATATTTGGCGAAT
>JAFLRN010000053.1 GCA_022511385.1 Acetatifactor sp. | reverse complement strand
CTTTCTATTCTTTCTATTCTTTCTATTCTTTCTATTCTTTCTATTCTTTCTATTCCACTATTCCTTCTCTTCATCCCCTGCAGTACACGCCCCCAGCTCCAGCACTGTGCGCTGGGCCGCCAGGATCTCTTCCTCCGTCCCCTGCCATGTCTCCAAATCTTCATTCACATAATACAAAAGACGATCGGCAATATTATTAAAAAACCTTATGACCACACGGCCTGACGCACCATACATAGCTGCCGCCAGCGTAAGGTTATCTATATTTCGTAGAATAACTTGAATACTAAAATCATCCATTTCCGCCAATGGCTCCAAAAGAACAGTAGCAGCCGAATAAGGCTCCTTATTCTTCAGTTTTTCCAGAATCTCTTCCTTAGCCTTTTTCCTTTCATGCCGTTCCCCCTCCAGCGGTTTCACCATCTCCCGATACTCCATACCGATATAAGACGCAATCATTTCCCAAAGAATTTGTGGCCCTTCTCCCGATGCGATCGCAGGGATCACAGCGGCTATCATCTTGCCTGCCGCACGCTCCTTCTCCGGCAAGACCGCTGCATAATTCTCCAAAAGCTTTCCCGATAGCTGAGGCTCCATCTGCTTCATAAAATTCTGAATTACGAAACCTACTGCAAAAGGCAGAAAACGGCTGCTGCCCTGATAATGAATACTCATTCTCTCCTCCATGGCAAGGAGCCCTTCCTGACGGGCAATTTCCGCACATTTCAACAACTCATCAGCTACCGTCACACAGTTTAGCTTTTCGGTATCATATATCCCCACACGCTCCAGCAGCGCTTCTTTTCTCCCCACCAGTTCGTCGATGGTACAGTCAAAAAAATCAGCCAGTGCCCACAGCATCTCGATACTGGGTACGGCTTGGTTCCTCTCCCACTTGGACACCGCTGCCGGACTGATGCATAGCTCCTGCGCGAGCTGCTCCTGAGTCATCCGTTTTGCCACCCGAAGAGAATAAATTTTGCCGCCCATGGCTATCCCATAAGATTTCATCACTAATTCCCGCCTTTCCAAAATCTGTTTTTCGTGCACATTCTCACAGCTGTTGCTTTTATCATACTGGATAGGCAGCGGGCTAGTCAAAGGAAATCAGGTTGATTCTTAAAACTGGCGGTTGATTGCTCTTATAAAGCTATCAACCGCCAGTGAAAAACAATACATATGCCTAAAGGTAAATATTACTTAATGGTCTGCCGTTTCAAACATCTCATTCCTCTGGGCGTCATAAGCCATTCCCTCGTGGCTAACGGTATCCTCACTATTCCCTGTTTGCATCGGTCTGTTTCCCACCGCCTTTGTTTTCCATTTCCCTCTCGCATAGAAGAAGCAGGTGACCAGCATGCCAATAATCCAGGAGATCAGCAAAGAAACGATCAAAAGCTCCTGCCTTCCTTTAGGATACTCAACTGACTTGGATAAATAAACCATAAGATACGCCAGCGGTACACGTAAAATCACTGTCTGAAAAATAGAAATCCACATGGGGGTCATGGTATCTCCGGCACCACGCATCACTCCCGCGAGACTTTGCAACACAGCCATAGCCAGATACCCCACCGCCAATATTCTCATCAGGCCCACGCTTAAGGTAACAAGTTCCTCCGTATCCGTGAAGACTCCCATCAAAGGTCTGCCCACCAGGAGGATCGCTCCCGTGATCACTGCCGAAACACCCAGCGCCAGAATCGTACCCTGCTTTGCTCCTTTTGTGACCCTGTCATAGGAGTTAGCACCCACATTCTGGCCCGCATAGGTAGTCATGGCGGAGCCAAAGGAGAAATTGGGCATCATGGCAAAGCCGTCCACTCTCATGACAATCACATTCGCCGCAATAAACTGCTCTCCAAAGCTGTTAGTCAGGGATTGCACCACGATCATGGACATGGACATGATGGCCTGGGTAACGCCTGATGGCAGTCCCAGTTTGATCACATTCATGGCATATCTCTGATTCCATCTCATAAACTTCAATTTGAAATCAAAATAATCCTTCATCCGATACAGTTTAAAGGCACAAAGGAGTGCAGAAACCGCCTGGGCAATGCTGGTTGCCAAAGCCACGCCGCTGACTCCCATGCCAAACTGAACTACAAACAAAAGATCAAGTCCAATATTCAGTACACATGCCACCAGCAGATAAATCAGTGCAGACACGGAATCCCCCAGTCCACGTAGTACTCCGGATAAAATATTATAAAAGGCAAGTCCCGCTCCTCCAATGAACAAAATGTAGAGATACGACGCACACCAGTCAATGATACTGTCCGGCGTACGAAGCAGCTCCAGCATGGGTCTTGTCACTAACGAACCCACAATAGCCACAAATATTGTGGCAAAAAACATCAGCAATATGCTGTTTCCGATGGTATAGGACAAGCCCTCCCTGTTGCGGGAGCCGAAATACTGGGACACCATAATGCCCGCTCCGATACTGATTCCCACATACAGCACCAGCAGAAGATTTAAGATAGGCCCCGCGCTTCCCACGGCCGCCAGGGCATTGTCTCCCACATATTTCCCCACCACAATGCTGTCCACCGTGTTATAAAGCTGCTGGGCTATATTGCCAATCAGCATGGGAACGGTAAAAAGTGCGATCTTTTTCCAGGGCGTGCCCTCCGTCATATCCACGGGCGCGAATAATTTATGTAATGTCTGCATGATAAATAATCCTCCTAAGACTGCTAAAAAGCAGGGCTGTTAAAAAGCCATTCGCTGCTTTACTGCTTTGCTATTATTCAGTTAATAATAGATTATACCCGATACCATGTCCGATGTCATTATCTTTTTGTCCATCCTTATCACAAAAACCGCCAGCACAAAAATCCAGTGCTGGCGGAAATACTTTTTTGTAAAGCTCATTTATCCTACCTTAATGCAGTCATACCTCTCGGAATTGATGACCCGGTTCATCATCTCAACCGGCGTGCAGCCCACACAGGACATAAGCTGACGGAAGGTTGTCACGGACTGGCCGCTGCAAAGCTGTACGCCCCTGCGGTTCTTGTCGGCGTGGAACACATTGCTACGGCTGTTGACATTCCAGAATATCACGTTCGGTATCTCATAGCAGTAATATGCATACCTGTGTGCCATCTTATCGTAGAACGTCCACTGCCTGTCGCCGCACTGATCGATCTCCATATCAGAAATGACGATGATGGACTTAGGCATCTCGCTCTGAGGCGAATGATTGGACACAGCAATCTGCAAAACCTTCTCAAATGCCGCCTCCAGATTGGTATTCATCGCCCACTGCGCCTTGCTCACGTTTGCGATCTTTTGCGCCAGAGTCTTGCCCTTCAGCTCCACCACCTGAGGCCTTTCGCTGAAGGTCATGAACAGATTATGGTAAGCGCCTGTATTTCTCTCGGCGAAATAAATGGCAAGTCCGATGGAGGTCGCCATGGGTCTGCCGCCGCTGCAGGTCATGGATCCGGACACATCCGCCATCACAATGGCATTGGTGCCCTCCTCCACATAGTTTGGCAGCTGCTTCCACTGCGCCTCCAGGACCTTGGAGTTCTCCCCCTGATAAAGTATCTTCTGCACAATATCGTAAGGGTAAAGCGCCGCAGAATGAATCTTCTCCTCTCCGCTCACCGCCTTATCGATAAAGGTATGGAAACGCTCCTCATCATGGCGTGCAAACGCCTTTCTGTAAATCATCATAGCCCGGCTGGGAACCTCAGAGTACTGGATCTCCTCCCAACGGTCAGCCGTCATGAGGCACTCCACCACATTGATATGCTTTCTCATCCTGCGCACGATCCTCTTGAAATCATACACGGAGTAGCCCAGCTTTTGCGCTGTCAAAATCCCCAGCCTGCGGGTATTCTCGCTGCTTGCGTCAGCGGTCTTGATCCACTTTGCCAGCAGGGAGATAGCGTTACCCTGCTCCAGGTTCTCCCTATCCTCCTCAAACTGCTTCTTCATAGCCGCCCACATATCCTCCTCCAGGGGTGTGCCGATCAGGCAGTACAGATCGTCATACCGGCCAAACACCCCCACCAGATCCAGATTCTGCCGCAGCGCCTCAGGATGCTCCTGCGCCATATACAGTAAGATCGTGCGAAAAGTCTTTCGCTCGCCCAGACCCTCCCTGATATCCCTTGCATAAAAGGCTATCTTTGTGGCCATCAGGGCATCCTCCCTGTAAGCCTCGTCAAAAAGCGCATGAATTCTGTTCTCCTGCGCATCCCGCAGTGCGCCCACCGTTCCAAAGAGATCCAGGCACGCACCGCCAGTGGTATTCAGAGCGACCGCACCGTTCTCCGTGCGAGTAAATCTTGCTGCCTTTCTCAAATTCTCTACAAAGCTCATACTTATTCCCTCCATGTGTCCATTTTATTGGACACCAAAACAATACATATCATGTTACCTTCCGCGTGATAAAAACAACAATGATGCTGTAGAATTTCTAAGTCAGCGCACTTTGCCGACTTAGAAATTCTTCTCACCACATGACCCTTTTTCTTGTAGAACAGTGGACTTGAACCACCTCATCCCGTGCTTGACGAAAATTTTACCAAGTGAGTTGCTGTAAGGGTCACATACACACCGATCCTCTTTATTCAGAGGCCTTAAAATTGTACACCGGCTTAATAATCTTTATCACTTCCACCGTATCCTTGATATTCTCAAGGATTTCCTCCATGGGTTTATAGGCCATGGGACTTTCGTCGATGGTGGACTGATTTACGGAGGTGGTATATATCCCATCCATAGACCGCTCAAAGTCTTCCAGAGTAATGCTTTCCTTTGCCTTTGTCCGGCTCATCAGGCGTCCTGCGCCGTGGGGCGCGGACAGATTCCAATCGGAATTTCCCTTCCCGCAACCGATGATACAGCCGTCCCGCATATTGATGGGGATTATCAGAATCTCACCCCTCTTTGCAGAAATGGCACCCTTTCGCACGATATTCGAACCAAATTCAATATAGTTGTGGATGGTCTCAAAACGATCCAGCTCCTTTATGCCAAGCTCATCCAGTATAGCATCCGCCATCTCCTTTCTGTTCAAAACGGCAAACTCCTGGCATATCTCCATATCGTGCAGATATCTCTTCCTGTATTCTCCGGTCAGATAGCACAGCTCATTAGGAATGTTCAGTGGGTTGGGATTAAACTTTCTATGTAATTCCTTAACCGCCCCCTGTATTTCCTTTCTTCTGCCCGCGGCCTTGTACTCCTCAATCAGCTTCTCCTGCATTTCATACAGCTTATCCTTTCCCTGCATGATTTCAATGGCCAGACCCTGATAATACTCCGCAACCTGCTTTCCCAGGTTCCTGCTGCCGCTGTGGATAATGAGATACTTATTACCCTCTCCGTCAGCGTCAAGCTCTATGAAATGATTTCCGCCGCCGAGGGTACCGATACTTCTCTCCAGCCGCTTCGTGTCCCGCAGCTGCCGGTAGCAATACAGCTCCTGCAGTCTCGGGAATTTCACATGCCGCCCCTCATGAGTATCCCTGCCGCTGGGCACCCGCTTTCTGATTGCTTTATCAAGCTCCGCCAGATCCATCTCAACCTTTCCCAGAGAAACCGTCAGCATACCGCACCCGATATCAACTCCCACAATATTGGGGATCACCTTATCCCCCAGATCTGCGGTAAAACCAATCACACACCCTTTCCCTGCATGGACATCCGGCATGATCCTCACCTTGCAGTTTTCAAAAGCAGGCTGGCCGACCAGTCTGTTGATCTGCTCCAATGCCTCTTCCTCTATATTATTAGTAAAAATCTTTAAATCTCCCATAACTGTTTCCTCCCTTCATAGAGATGATGGCGACGGCAGGATTCGAACCTGCGACCGGAGCTTAACCACTTAAAACTTGCTGTTCGCACAACTTTCTGCTTCATTATGCTATCCTTACGTCGCCAGAATCGAGAGGGGCGGATTCGAACCGCCGACACGCACCTCATCAGGGTTATCCAGGATTGCTGCTTAAGCCACAAACATGACTTCTTTTTTTGCTGCTCTACCCACTGAGCTACCTCTCGATACTTTATGTGTTCATTTCCCACCAGCCTTGAAGAAATATGGCGGTGTTCCTTGAACTGACCTTATCTTACCAACCTTTACCAGATAAATCATTTAAAAAAAGTTGCGAACAAAAAATTACTTTTACATTCCTGCCAGTTCCAGGCATCGGGTGGCGGATATGCCCATACAAACCATTCAGCGGCGCCCTTAGACGGAGACGAAATCCACTGCCAATGTCCTTCCGGCAGCCACGCTCCCGCTCGGTTCCGCACGTTCACGGACACAAGCTCTGCATGGCAGAGCTGGCTCGAAAGGACCTCGCTAAGTGCCGACGTGCTTAAGCGATCTGCCGGAAGAACATTGCCATGACTGACCTGAATGAAGCATGATGCGAAAAGAAACCTCACAATAACTAATACATGAAAAGACAATACACGAAAAGTAACCACAAAATCATTGAACCCACTCTCCCACACATGGTAAAATATCCACAAGAAGCAAACTAACACCTTCCGGAGGCCCCCATGTCCGAATTCCAGGAATTAATCAAATCAATATCCAAAAGCCGTGAATACGTGCGTGACTTCTATATATATGGTTTTAAGTCCCGGGAAGACTTTGACCGAAAAAGTCCCCGCACCTACGACAACGAGCGCCGCCGGATCGAAAGCTGGCTGGCTCCTCATATCAGGAGTGAATACAACGGTCCCGTAAAAAACGTATCTCTCTCCCTGAACTCCAACATGCTGTCCTATAATCCCCTCTATCGCGTCTTTGAAGCCAAAAGCTTTACCGACAACGATATCCTATTGCATTTTTATCTCCTGGGCATTCTTCAGGACGGGGGACATATGACAGCGGACGAGCTCACAGATGAAATCCTCAGCCGCTTTGAGACAGACATAGAGGTCCAACTCGTACGCAAAAAAGCAAACGAATATGTGGCCGAAGGAATTCTGTGTTCAGAAAAACAAGGCAAAAAGCTATACTACTTTATATCCCAAGACAAACAGCTGTCAGAGCAGGCAACCCTGGCCCTGGATACCGCCATCAGTTTTTACCAGCTGGATTCGCCCGTAGGCTTCCCGGGTTATAGTCTGATGCGGCGCCGCGGCCTTTCCAACGACCTCTTTACTGTAAAACACGGATACTTTGTCCATGCGCTGGAGGAGGAAATCCTGTTAAAGCTTCTTATAGCAATGCGTGAAAAGCGTGAAGTCCATTTAACGGTACAGAGCAATAAAGGCAATTCTCAGCGCAAGCCCCAGAACATAGCGGCATTTCCCCTAAAGATTTTTGTGAGCACCCGCACGGGACGACGTTTTTTATGCATCTATCTTCCGCAGAAAAAGCGTCTCACAACAGTGAGGCTGGACCATATCAAGGAGGTATCGTCTGGGGAGGAAATCCAAGATTATCATAATTATCAGGACATACTTGTCCGCAATCTTCCTAAGTGCTTTGGCCTGTCCTTCAGTGGCAGCCAGCATATGGATACCATAAAGTTGACACTATCTATCATGGAACCCCAGGAAAAATTTATTCTCCGCAGACTGGAAACCGAGGGCCGGGGCGGCATTATCACCCGAATTACAGACAATACCTACACTTATGAGATCAGCGTGTTTGACGGAAACGAAATGATGCCATGGATCAAGACCTTTATCGGTCGCATTATCTCCTTTGAGAGTAATAATGAAGGGCTTCAGACAAAGTATCAACGCGATCTGGCACAGATGATGCGTATGTACAGGATTTCCGATACCGGGGAGGAATAAGCTATATGGAGTTCTTTTCAGAGATTTACGGATGTTATTATCAAATAATCGCATCGATTCTTGAAAACGCTGACACAGACACTGTCTCTAAGCCTGAAATCATGGATATCACAGAACGCCTTGGCTTTGTCGAAAGCGCTCTCACGGTTCCTGACAGGCTTTTCTCCGGCCAGTGGCCGTTTCTGGAAAAATTGAACACTAACGAATACGCTTCCCGCCTTGAGAATTGTCCTTACATGCCCTTAACAATTCTTCAAAAGCGTTGGCTAAAGTCGCTATTTTGTGACAGTCGTGTCAGTCTTTTCTTTGATGATAATGCTCTGGCTGAGCTGGGTGAGGCTCTCAAGGATGTGGAGCCCCTCTGGAACGATGAAAATTTTCTTTATTATGACCGATATGAAAACGGCGATCATTTTTCCTCTCCGGAATACCGCCAGAACTTCCGGAATATCGTGGAAGCTATACGTTCCGAAAAGGCGATCCACTTCGACTACACCTCATCCAAGGGGAAATATACCCGGAAAATCTGCCTTCCGTTGAAATTGGAATACTCCTCCAAAAATGACCGTTTTCGCCTGATTGCCCTCCGCAGCCCATTTGAAAAACGCTCCATACTGGATCGGTATCGTTTGGATGGAATGAAAAACGTTCGCCTGACAGATATACAGGAAAAAGCAAGGGAACATAACGGCACCCCATCCCTTGATTCGCTGATGCGTCAAAGCTACGGCACTGAACCTGTCCGCCTGCTGATCAAAAATAAGCGCAACGCACTGGAACGCGCCATGCTGCATTTCGCTAATTATGACAAAGACACAAAACAGCTGGATGAGGACACATGGGAATGCTGTATTTACTACGATTCTTCCATGGAAACAGAGCTCCTGATCGAAATTCTGTCATTTGGACCCGTTGTGCAGGTAGCCGGACCTGAGACATTCGTCAATCTCATCCGGGAACGCCTCAGAAAACAACTCATGCTGTTACAATCCCTCTAGTTCTTTACTATGCGTTTTAAGATCTCAACTGGGAGGGCTCGGAAAAGCTTAGAAGAACTTGGAAAACTTGAAGAAACTCTGGAAGAACCACAGCGGAAATATTTGGAAATATTTTTAGAGACATTTATTGAGGCATAGTGACATAGAGACGTAGTAGATGTAGAGACATTCGTGCATAAATACTTGACATAGTATCAATAACTATATATAATGGCTACGAACATACAGTTTTTAAAACTATGTGCAAAGGATTTAAATACGAGGTGTAACAACATGAAATGCAAAATTGTTGCAGATTCATCCGCCAATGTGTATGAGAGAGACAACATTGAATATACCAGCGTTCCACTGAAGATTGTGACTTCCGAGAGGGAATTTCCCGATGTGAAGGGCACGGACATTGCTGAAATGGTCTCCTATTTGCAGAGCTACAAAGGCAAATCAAGCACTTCCTGTCCCAATGTCCATGACTGGCTGAATGCCTTCGGTGACGCTGATCTCATTCTGGGAGTGACCATCACCAGCGGCCTTTCAGGCAGCTATGAATCCGCCATGCAGGCAAAGAAAGAATATGAGACAAAGCATCCAAACGCAAAGGTTTTGATTGTGGATTCCCTGTCTGCCGGCCCGGAGCTGGAGCTGATCATTGAGAAAATGGAAGAGGTTTTAAAAACGGAGCAAACCTTTGAAGAAATGACTAAGACCATCTCCGACTACTGCAAGCACAGCCATCTGTTGTTTTCTCTGAAGCATCTGGACAATCTGGCAAGAAATGGCCGCGTAAGCCCGGCAGTTGCAAAGATTGCCGGTATTCTGGGAATACACGTGGTGGGCAAAGCCAGCGATGAAGGCACCCTGCAACAGCTTCATAAATGCCGTGGCGAGGCCCAGACTGTAAACAGCATCTGGAACGAAATGCAAAAGCACGGCTATAACGGCGGAAAGGTCCGTCTGGCCCACTGCTTTCATCCCAAAATGGCTCAGATTCTTGCCGATATCATTCAGGTAAACTATCCGAACGCCGATGTGCGTATTACTCCCTGCACTGCCCTATGCAGCTTCTATGCAGAACAGGGCGGTCTGATGATCGGGTATGAAGGGTAACTGCAGCCAATAAAAATACACCTCACTTACAGTTTACAGTCGCATACAGACACAAAAAGGCACAGCTATACCGTAAAATACAAATTCGGTATGCTGTGCTTATTTACAAATGTGAATAATAATGCCCATGAGATGTATGATGCTCCTTTACTATGAACAATTTATATAATGAATTATAGCATGGTAGAAAAATAAAGACAGGTGTAAGTTCACGGTGATTAAAATGCATTCATTGAATTTGTAAATTTATAATTTATGTTAAGTCTTCTATTCTCTCACTTATTTCTTTCACAGATAACCAACTTGTATTATTATCCGAACTATATGTGAAACCGGCTTGGATCTTCTTACCCAAAGGTTCTGTTACCTGGTCCTTGTTCCATTTGATTGAAGGGTAAATTATATAAAAACTCTCATATTCATATGTGCATAAGCCCTCTTCCACATTGACCATTACTTCATACAGCCTTTCTCCCTCTCGAAGACCTATTTTTTCCGTCTTTCCCATAGGCAGCAATGCCTCTGCTAAATCTATGATTCTAAAAGAAGGCATTTTAGCAACAAAGATCTCACCGCCAACAGAATAATGAAGTGCTGCGATCACTAATCGGCTGGCTTGCTTCTGGTCCATCCAAAATCTGGTAATCCTTTCATCTGTTATGGGAAGAGTGTCAGCTCCGTCTTTTATTTTATTCTGAAAAAAGGGAATAACCGAGCCGCTGCTTCCTGCAATATTCCCAAATCTTACCACTGAAAACAATATATCTTGTTTACTGGCATGTACATTAGCCGCAATAAATAATTTTTCGGCTATATACTTTGTTTCTCCATACACATTGACAGGATTCACAGCATTATCAGTGGATATGAATATAACTCTTTTTACTTTTTGCTCTAATGCTGCCCTAATTACACACTCTGCACCTCCAATATTTGTTTCTGCAATTTCTGTTAAATCATTTACGCATGCAGAATTATGCTTGGCAACAGCAGCATGAACAACATAGTCCACACCTTCAAAAGCTTCATTTAGTCTTTCCCCATCCCTGACATCTCCTACCATGAAGAACAATTTATGAGCATATTGACTGTATTCCTCTCTTAAAATAGATTGCTTATGCTCATCACGTGAATAAAGAATTATTTTGCCAGGGTTATAATTTTCCAAAAGATATTTTACAAACGCCCTTCCGAAATTCCCTGTTCCTCCTGTAATCAGTATCGTTCTATTATCAATCATTTTATGCAATCCTCCACTCTAACAGTTTCCTCTGCTATAGCTCCAGACACGTATACTCCCCAAGATTCTTCAAGGATTCCCTTCTATGGGTGATGACCAGAAGGATACCGGACTCCATGGCCGAGCGGATGTTTTGCAGGATCCGCTTCTCATGGTCCGTATCCAGTGCTGAAAGTGCTTCATCCAGGATCAGGATTTGAGGACAGTGAAGCAGCATCCTGGCCAGCACCAGGCGCTGTCTCTGGCCTCCGGACAGGCGAATTCCGTTTTCTCCGATCAGTGTCTCCATTCCCTGCGGTAAGGTACGGATGAAGTCGGCAAAACAAGTCTGTTCGCAGGCATTCCACATGTTTTCTTCCGTAGCTTGCGGATTCCCAATCAGGAGATTATCCCTAATGGATAGATTAAACAGATATGAGTCCTGCATTACAATGCCCGTCTGTTTGAAAAATGTCTTGTCAGCATAGGCGGATCGATCCAGACCATTGTATCGGATTTCGCCCTGCTCCGGTTGAAGCAGCCCAACCAAAAGCCTTGCAAGAGTGCTCTTTCCACTGCCGCTCTTTCCCAGAATCACAAGACATTCACCTGATTTTAAATGTAAGCTTGTGTGCTGTAACAAGGAAACAACCTGTCCATGACTGATTGCAGACCGCGTTTCCGTGGTGAGTGTTTTTTCCTCATAGGAAAAAGATACATCCGCTGCCGTTAATTCCATAAATGGCTTGTCCTGCTTCTCTTTTAAACCCGTATGCTCTTTGGAAACCGTATGCTCTTTGAAATCCGTATCCTCCCGAAGATTCGCATACTCCCTGTAATACGTTTCCCCTTCTACCGATAACAGCCACCTTTCAATCCGCTTCAAAGCCGGTTCCAGTTCTCCCTGTTTGACATAGCCGTCCATCATTGCCAGAAAAGTATTCATGGCCGAGGTAAAATACTCCATAAATGCCAGCAGTACAGCCACTGAGGAATATCCGTATAACACCAGAACTCCTCCTAACAGATATAGCCCCATATTTGTGAGAAATACATCCTTGAAAGCGATCAAAGTACGATTCACGAACCAGAACAAATGTGTATGTAAAAATGCTTTTCCCATGCGCTCCTGGTGCCCAACAAACTGCCTTTCCATTTGTTCCTCCAGATTATCCGCCCGGATTTCTTTCCAGCATTGCAGACTCCGAAACAAAAACCCGTCATAATCTGAGCGTTCCTTAAGGAGAACCTGGTGAAAACGGCTGCTCTTCCTCCTTACATATCTGGTAATAGCTAATGAGACCGGCACCATGCACAGGCTTGGAACCGCCAGACGCACATCCAGCAGGAGCAGAACCGCAACTGTTGGAACCATGCCAAGAAGCTGCAGACATAAGCGCATTCTGCCCATTGCCCACTCCACTGCGGCCTGGGGATCATCCCATACCATTCGCTTACGCTGTCCGCTTTCCAGTTCCTTCAGGTCCGAAAAAGTCATCCTCTCCATGACCTTCATCATATGGCTTCTCCATTTCGCTGTGGCTCCAAGCGCAATCCGGTGATACCATTTCTTTTCCAGATATCCTACAAACGTCTGAACAAAATAGACGGTCAGATATCCTCCAAAAATGAAAGGGATCCAGGTAAGCTTCTCCTCCGTGATAACCTTCTGGAGAAAAAGCAGATAGCAATAGGGAGGAACCAGTACCAGCAGTTGCTGCAGCAGATAAACCGCACCGTATGGATAAATGAATCTCTTATATTCCTTTTTCCACAGCTTCCATACTGGCTGCTGTGATGAACGAATACCAAATCTCTTCATTCACGCTTTCCTTTCCATGACATTCTATGCCTTTTCTATACCTTTTCTATGCTCTTTCCATGACTTTTCCATATCCTTTTCATGTCATATGTAGAATCCAGCATTTATGTTACCGCAGTTCATATCATATTTTGCATGATCGTTGTTTCATGGGTGCATATATCACGGCCTAATCCCATCGGTCAATTTCTCAATATCACACTTTGCTTTATCAGAAAAATAATCTATTAATTCTATATTCTTATTCCACTTTTCTTGCGAATAATGGCCGTAGCGTCGTTTCACATCTCCCATGCGTTCTTCAATTGCGGCAACTCCATCCGGCAGACTGATCGCATCGCAAAGCTGAATCAATCGATCATAATCATCATAAACGCATTCAGAAAGCGCATTATCTATGACCTGTTGCTGCTCAGGCGTTACATCGAAGTTACCGATGTAATCTGTCAACTTCTGTGTTGAAAAGGAGTGCGTCAGACAAATACGGGCAGCTTGTGGATATCCTAGTTCCAGCATATAGGTATAACCATCATAAACATGTCCCAAATGCTTCACACCAAAACGCCTTCCTATATCATGTAAAAGTCCCAACACATAGGCTTTTTCCGAATCCATATCTCCACATGCCCTGGCGATGGTTTCTGCACATTTTGCAGCCACTCTGCTATGATTTCCCCAGGGACCTGGATTGAGCGCTTCTGCCTCCCGCAATAGCGCTTCCGCCTCATATCGATCAGGATAGCCTTTCTTTTCAATCTCCTCATTCATAACTATGCCTCACTGAATATTAATTTATGTCAATAGCACATAAGCAATTGATATAAATATAATTGAATTTATCCCTAACATTATAATGTATCACTGCCATACTGCCGCCCTAAGTTATCGCCGCATACAAAGTACGATATTCTTCACATTGCTCCAGCAGCTCCTCATGCCGCCCAATGCCTGCCACCGTTCCCTCCTTCAACACCACGATACGGTCAGCCTGCAGGATCGTGGCAAAGCGATGGGCCGCATAGACGATGCAGGCATCCCCTGCCCATTTCCAGATTGCATTATTTACCGCCTCCTCTGTGGCACCGTCCAGCGCGCTGGTGGCTTCATCCAACAGAACAACAGCCGGCCGTTTCCACAGTGCCCTGGCCACCGCAAGCCGCTGTCGCTCCCCGCCGGAGAGACCATCCTCCTCCAAATCCTGTCCCAGGACAGTATCCAATCCCAAGGGCAACTTTTCTATCCGTTCCCGAAGACACAGATCCTCCAACAGCTCCCACAGCACCTCGTCCTGAGAAGAATCCTCCTTCAGGCAGATGTTATAGCGAATGCTTTCCCGAAACAGCACAGGATGCTGCAATACGATCCCTAGCTGCCTGCGGAGGGTCTGTCGCTGAAACGCCCTGATCTCATGGCTTCCAAACAGAATTTCACCGCTTCCAGCATCATATAGCCGAAACAAGAGCTGCAACAATGTACTCTTCCCATCCCCGCTTTTTCCCACTAACGCAATACGCTCTCCCGGCTTTACTGTAAAGGTCACATTCTGTAAAATCAAGTCTCCTTCTGATGTCTCCTCTGTCGAATATGAAAAGCTAACATTCCGCACCTCGATGCCGTCCCTGATACTCACTTCGCTGCCTTCCTCTATGCCTACCTTGACACCTTCGCCTTCCTTGATGCCTGCTTTGACGCCTTCATTAACGCCCTTCTCGACACCGTCCTTGACATCTGCTTCGATGTCTTCCGTTGACAGCTGAAGCGAGGAAACAGCGTCAATTTCCTCTTCCTCCGGCTCCATATCAAAAATCTCTTTTACACGCTCCGTTCCGGCCAGATTTCCCGCCATTCCCTGCAGCTTGTTGTTGATACCCCTCAAGAAGAGCACGCAGCTTTCATAATAAGCGGCACATGCCACAAAGTCGCCTACGCTGATCTTCCCGGAAGCCGCCAGCCAGGCGCTGTAGCCGAAAACCATCAGCCGTCCCGCCAATAGCAGGAAGGTATTGACCCGATCTGTCAGGAATTCCAGAAAACTGATAGAGATTTCCTGATCTAATAACGCTTTGGTCCCATTCTCATGTTCGCCGCATATGTACTCTCCCGCACCCAGCAGCTTAACCTCCTCCATACCGCTTAACATCTCCATCTGCCAGGCGTTCAGCTTCCCTCTTTCATCCGCAAGCTTCCTGTTCCGTTTCTTAAGTCGCACCGTAAAATACAGATTTCCCCACACAACAGCCGGCGCAATGATAAGAGCCGCGACCCCCAGCAACAGGCTTCTGCTGGTCAGATAGGCAAATGCAGCAATGAACTGGATCCCATTTTCCAGGGTATAAAAGCAGCTCCGATGTATAAGCTCCAGAATGCACTCCACGTCCCCATCCAGACGCTGCAGAATATCCCCGCTTCTGATGTCATTCCACTGGGTGGCCCGAATCTCCATCAGATGGCGAAAGGCCTTCCTTCGGATATTCACAAGATAAGTGATCTTCAGCTTTGCCCATAGGTAATTCAATCCTCCATGAAAGGCTTGATTGACCAGATACAACCCCGCATAAATGGCAAAGTAATAAAAGAAAAGCATAAAATCGCGCTGGTACAGCACAGCATCCACTAAAAGCCCTATGACCATATTAAAGCAGGATGCAGTGAGTGCCGTGACAAGCACCGTCCCCATCAGCCCCATCAGGCGCAGACGATACCCACGTGTTGTAGCAAACACAAAAAGAGGCAGACTGCTGTGTTTCCCTCTGTGTGCAATTCCAAACATTCCGCTCCCGTTTCCACGACTAGAAATATCCCGTGAACATTTTCGCATGTGAATGGACCACCACCTTTCCCTCCGTCCTTAAATAGTCCGACAGATACCGCATGAAATCACTGCCAACCTTCTGAATTTTCTCTCCCAGCATCAAGTCCTTTTCCACTAAAAAACGGTATAACTGATCCAGATCGTCAATGTGCAGTTCATTTTCATAGATCTGATAGGTCAAAGAACTGCAAGTTTCTTTAAGGTCCAGCTCCACTTGCATAGAGCGCTTCCTCTGTCTTTCCATTATTGCTTCCATGCTGAAATCCTGGGAAAATCCTTTCAGAAGCTTGTCCAGATCCGGCACAAGATCCTGACAGTTAAAGTTGGTGCACAGCCGCCCGTTTTTCTTTAATGCCTTCTTAACACGCCCCAAAAAAGCCTGCGGGTCATCAATATAGTACCACATGTGCAGGGCAATCACACAATCATATATCCCCTCGCCGAAATCCGCAAGATTCGCATCCATTTGCTGATAGGAACATTTTACACTTTTTTCAAGCAATCCCCGGTTCTGCCGCTCAAAGGACTGCATATAGCCCAGTCCTCCTTCAAACTTATCCACCATATGAATGCGGACATTTGCCGGAATCTTGTCCCAGCTTTGCTGCCATATCAGTCCACCGCCGGCGCCAATATCCAATACGGATTCTCCCTCCTGCAGCCGTAGCTGACGAAACAGCCAGGGATACCAGTCCCTCTGACGGATACCGAAGCATTCCCACACATCATAGCTTCTTTGTGCTTTGCTGTTTCCGGTAACAAGCTTGATCAGCCCGGAAAGCTCGGACAGTTCAATATCCCGGTCTTCACAATTGCCAGCCACCTCATCCAGCGTGCGGATGACCTGGTTCAGCTGTTCCTGCTTCTGCAGCAAAAGCTTTTTCTGTTCCCACAGTAGTTCCCGGATCGGAATATCCTTCTCCTTCTTCATGATGGTGCTGATCTCCTCCAGGGATAATCCAAGGTATTTCAGCATCACGATTTCCTGCAGCTGGATTAAAGAGTTTTTGTCATACAAACGGTATTTTCCTTCAGAATATCCGACCGGTGTCAATAGATTTTTCTGGTCATAAAACCGGATCGTCCGAGGGGAAACCCTTGCCAAGGCGGCAAGTTCGCCTGCGGTGTAGTACTTTTCCATTTTGATCTCCGTTCCGACGCCTTCGACTGGCGGCACACATAGTAATAAATTTCTGTTCCCATATAATTTTTATTTGTCTGTATTCTTGATATAGGCATACACTCCACAGCTCTGTTGCGAGATATTTGACTATATTCCCTGTCGAAGAATAATGTGATGAAAAAATGCGACGTCCCTAAATTCTGGGATTTCCTCTGCCTTGCATTCAAGCGCATACATATTGGAAAACCATTCCTCTCCGGTCTTAAGTTCATTTCGCTGTAAAGCATAAAAAACGCGCAAGCCATAAATTTTATGTATTTTAAGCATACCTCTGCAATATTCTTCCAGCTCGTGATCTTCATATTCATTTATCGTTCCAAAATTAACAGATTCTGCGTTTCCATTTTCTAATAGATTCAAGGCCTCATCAATATTATATTCAAACACAGCTTTCTGCATTATTTTTCCTGCTCTGTTATGCTTAATAATTGAAATAAATCCATTCGTTTTTAATAGTCTGTTAAATTCAAATAATAGCTCTTCCCTGTCACTCAGATATTCCATGACATTATGGCAAATGATCACATCAAAAGATTGATTTGGCATATTTTTCAATGCCTCCATACCGCCGATAATCTGCTCATAGTGATTATCGGTAAATTGATGTCTTAACATTTCTTTGTTCGGCTCAACGGCAGTTACATTATTGTATTTAGCGAAATGATCTGCTGTAACTCCAAAACCGCTTCCAAAATCAAGAATTCTTTTCCCCTTGCATTCTATATTATGCCATGCTAATTTATAAAACAATTTGCCCCACGGTGCATGTACATATTCTAAGTATCCCTGAATATTCGTTTTTTCCCCCATGATAGTCTTTCCTTTCTCAGTATTTTTTTGATATTATTTGAGAAAACTTGCTTTTCCCAGACCTCGGTACACCTGCGATTATAATACGTTTCTTCAAAACCCATTTCCACAAAATACTCAGTGGTTAAATTTATATTTAGTATAAGGGTTTACGTTACGATAATGTCAATAGACAAATTATATGGTTTATTACATTTAAAAGAAAAAACGGAAAAGCCCCCGTTACCGGCTCTTCCGCTTTTCAAACTCCTTCTGGAACTGTTGTAGATCCTG